>JBEBGK010000547.1:0-3474 GCA_040081515.1 Chthoniobacteraceae bacterium | reverse complement strand
CGAGACCCTCGATTACCCCGCCGCCATCGCCGCCGAACTGCCCATTGGAAGCGGGCTCATCGAAAGCGGCCACAAGCACGTGCTCCAGGCGCGGCTCAAAATCCCCGGAGCTGCGTGGCTCCGCTCCAACGCGGAGACCATGGCCCAACTCCGCGTCCTGCGCTCCAACGACCGTTGGTCCGAACTCTGGCCACTCGCTGCTTGAACTTTTGGACGCGAATTAAATCACGCCCGTCTGCGTGCTTGAACGGGCGATTGGGCTTCAGGAACGCGACTCCGCGAACCTGGTTTGGGGCAGCGGCCCGGAACTGCGGACTACCGCGATTCCACCCAGCGCACAGCGTGGTGCATCAACTCGGTGGCGCTCTTCACGCCGAGCTTCTCCTTGATGTGCCCTCGGTGCACCGCGACGGTCTTTGCGCTCAGATGAAGGCGCTCCGCGATCTGCTTCGTCGTAAGGCCTTCGCCGAGCATCCGGAATACCTCGAATTCCCGGTCGCTGAGCTTCTGGACCGGTGAGCCGCCCGGCCGCGCGCGGTTGCCGGACATCGTGTCGAGGATTCGCGCCGACATCCGCTCGCTCACATACACGTTGCCGGCCAGCACATGCCGGATGGCTGCGAGCATCTTCTCCGAACCCGCCTCCTTCATCAGAAATCCACGCGCGCCTGAACGCAGGGCGCGCTCCGCGTAGAGCAGTTCGTCGTGCATCGAGACGACGAGCACCGCCTGGCCGGGCTTCACCGCAAGGATGTCGCGGATCAATTCGAGCCCGTCGCGCCCCGGGAGGGTGAGATCGGTGATGATCAGATCCGCGTCCGAGCCGGGCGCACGTTGCAGCGCTTCCTCCGCGGAGCCGGCCGTGCCGCACACTTCCAGGTCGGGCTGCGCATCGAGCAGGAGTTTGAAGCCCGAGAGCACGATCGGATGATCGTCCACGAGGAAGATGCGATGCCTGCGGGCGGGCGCCGGCGGTTTGGCGGTGGGCTTCCGTTGCTTCATGGCTGGTAGAAAAGGGTGCAGCGGAAGCGGACGCCGTCGCCGGGCATGGATTCCACATCCAGGTTCGCGCCGATCAGTCGCGCGCGGTAGTGCATCGTCGAGAGGCCCAGTCCGCGGTGCTTTTCCAACTCCGCAGGGAACCCCTTGCCGTCGTCCTCCACGCACAGTTCGAGCCGCGCGCCCGAGCGCGTGAGGCCGATGCGGATGTGCTTTGCCCCGGAGTGGCGCACGGCGTTTGCCACCGCCTCCTGTGCGATGCGGTAGAGTTGTGTCGCGACATTCAGGTCGGCAAGCTGCACCGCCTGCGGGCAGACGAATTCGCACTGCATCCTGCCGCTGGTCTTCGTCAGTTCCGCGAGGCCCTTGAGCGCGTTCATCAGGCCATCCGCCTCGAGTGCCACGGGGCAGAGCCCGTGCGAAAGCTGGCGGGCGTGGGTGATGATCTGCCGGATGTGCTGCGAGATCTCCATGGCGGTCGTCTCGAGTGATGGTGCCTCGCGCCGCAGACGCTCGACGAGCGCGTGATTCATCATCTCCAGCGCGGTGAGATGCTGCCCGAGGCCGTCGTGCAGGTCGCGCCCGATGCGGCGCTGCTCGCGCTCCGTGAGATCAATGAGCTGCCGCTCGACCCGGGCCCGCTCCTGCTCCGCGCGTTTCCGTGCCGTGATGTCGGTGCGGATCGCCACATACTGGCTCGGTCGTCCATCCGGCCCGAGGAAGGGAAAAATCGTCGTATCCACCCAGTAGAGCGATCCGTCCTTCGCGCGGTTTTGAATCTCGCCGCGCCACGCCTTGCCCCGCGAAATGGTCCCCCACAGCTGGCGGAAGAATTCCTTCTGGTGATGCCCCGAGTTGATGAGCCGATGGTCCTGCCCGAGCAGTTCTTCACGGGAATATTTCGAGATCTCGACAAACTTCTCGTTTGCGTAGGTGATTCTCCCGCGCGCATCGGTGATGGCCACGATGGAGTGCGAGTCCAGCGCGGCCTCCAGATCCCGCACCCGCTGCTCGGCGGCCGCGATCTGCTTCCCGTGCTGCCTTGCCTCGGTCACATCGCGCATCACCACCTGGATCGCCGGCCCGAGATCGTCCTCGAAACGGGTCGCCGTGACCTCGACATCGCGGACCTTGCCATCGCATCGCACGATCCGCTGCTCCATCGGCGGAGCGGTCGCGCCGGTCTCGAGCACCGTACAGCAACGCTGCCTCACCTCCTCATGGAAATCGGGGTGAATGAAATCGAACGGAGTCCTGCCGATGATTTCATCCGGCGACCCGGCTCCCAGCATCCGCAGGCCGGTGGAGTTGATGAATTCGACCCTGCTTTCGCGGTAAACGAAGACCATGTCCGGCAGGATCTCAATCATCCGCCCGAGACGATCCGCGAGATCGCGGAGAGTCTTCGCCGGGGCGTCGTCATTGGTGGCTGCCTTCATCGCGCCATCCATACGTGCAAACGCGCCCGCAGACAATCGCTCACCGGGAGCGGGGATCGTTCAAGGCGCGCCGGATCCGCACACCCATCCCGGGGCGTCCCGTGCCGGTTCCTGGATGGAATGCGCCTGTCGGATGCGCGGCTATCCACTCACAGCCGGGGCCAGGATGGCAAAGGCTATCGCTTGGCGTCCGACTTTTTGACCTTGGCAGGAGCTGCTGCCGCTTTCTGCTCTACGCGCGTGACCTTGTTGTCCGCGCCGAAGGTCACCGCGGCCTTTGCCGAGTTGGTGGCCGGGCTGACGCTGGTGGCGAGTGTGAGCAGGGGACCTCCCACCGGGATCATGTTGAGGGCGGTGGACTTCACGAGTCCGGTCATCGGATTGCTTTCCGTGTAAACCCACGTCTCCTGTTGATTGAGCGAGTACTGATAGCTCGGCGCGCCGAGGGCGGTCTTGACCTCGGTCTTGCTCATGCCGCGCTTGGCCGTGCCGGCGGATGTTCCAAGAAGGGAGCCGGTGCACGAGGACAGGGTCAGCATTGCGACGGGGACGAAGAGGAGTGTTTTAGTCATGAGGCGCGCTTTCTAGAGGAGAACTTCTTTTGGCGTCAAGCGGCAGCGGCCCCGCCTTCGCCGTTCGCGCCGAACCCGTCCTGTTCGTCATGTAATACAGCACCGGCACGGCCATGCGGCTGATGAGAAGGCTGGCGATTTCGCCGGCCATGAAGCGGATCATCAACGTGGCCTTTTGCCTCACACGATGGAAGGCGCCTTCGGATTCTACTCGGCAAGCAGTTGCTCCACGGCTTCGGCAAGGCGCTTGCCGCGCAGGCCCGTGTGGCGAAGCATCCCGCGTTTATCGAGCAGACATTGGTAAGGGATGCCGGTGAGCCCGAGGCTTCTTGCCAGCGGATATTGGAGCCACTCGATGTCCTCGCCTTCTCCGCCAAAAAACTGCGGCCACGGCAGCTTGTGCTTGCGGACTGTTGCTTCGAGCGCGGCCTTCTTCCCATCGAGCGAGATGCCGACGATCTCGA
>JBEBGK010000546.1:0-3476 GCA_040081515.1 Chthoniobacteraceae bacterium | reverse complement strand
GTCCAGCTTCGCGAGCTTGGCCAGGTTCTTCAGGTCCGGACCGCGGCTTTCGGGTTTTCCAGCATCAATGAAATAGCGCTGATGCTGGAACGCGTAGGTCGGCAGCGGAACACGCAGCCGCTTCTCATCCCGCCAGAGCGCGGACGAGTCGATCTTCACGCCCGCCGCCCAGAGGCGGCCGAGAACGGCAAGAAAGTACGCCGTGTCCGGGATCCTTTCGTCGGGGTGCCGCAGCGACGATACGGCGGCCTGCCCGGCCTTCACGCCAGGCTGCTGTCGAACGAGCGAACTGAGGATGCGGCCGGGGCCGACCTCCAGGAAGATGCGCTCGGGCGTCTCCAGCAGGGTCTTCATCCCTTCGCTGAATCGAATGGTATGCCTGAGGTGGCGGACCCAATACGCCGGATCGGTCGCCTCCTCCGGCTTGATCCACGTGCCCGTGAAGTTCGATATGAACGGGATCTTCGGCGGGGCAAGCTTCAATTTCCCGATGAAGGTTCCGAACTCCTCGAGAATCGGGTCGAGCATCCTGGAATGCCCGGCCACCGAGATCTTGAGGCGGCGCGCCTCGATCTCGCGTTCCTCGAGCTTCTTCTCCAGAGCCGAAACGCCCGTCACGGTGCCGGAGACGACGCACAACTCCGGCGAGTTGACGATCGCCAGGTCGAGCCCGAGTTCCGCGACCAGCGGCTCGATCGCCTCCGCGGAGAGCGGAACGCTCAGCATCGCGCCTTCGGCGACCCGCTCCACCAGCTGGCCGCGCAGGATCACCAGTCCCAGCGCGTCCTCGTACGACAGGACGCCGGACAGGCATGCCGCGGCGTTTTCGCCGACGCTGTGCCCGATCAACGCGGCCGGCTCGATGCCCCAGGACATCCAGAGCCTTGCCAGCGCGATTTCGACGATGAAGATCGCCGGCAGCTGGACATGTGGATGATCGAATGCCGCCGTGGCTGCCTCGAGCCGCTCATCCGATGGAAACATCAACGGGCGAAGATCTGTTCCCGTCCTTTCAAGGAATATCCCGAGACCGCGATCGATGTGCTCCCTGTAGACCGGCTCCCCCTCGTAAAGATCGAGGCCCATGCGCGCGTACTGCGAACCGCCGCCGGGGAACATGAACACCAGCGAGCTTTTCTCGAGCGCGCCGTGCGTGAACACGCGTTGCGCGTCGTTTTCCTCGAGAAGCCTGATCGCCTCGTCGCGATCCCTGGCGGCCAGCACCCTCCGCTGGTCGAATGCGCGCCGGCCGTGATGCAGGCTGTATGCCACATCCGCGAACGCCTCCTCCGGGTTCTCCCGCAGGTGCGCGGCGAGCCGCTTCTGGTACTCGTCGAGGGATTTCCGGTTCCGGGCGCTCATGGTGAGCAGCTGGTACGGCCGCTTTGACGCGCCGGATCTCGGCCGCTCGGGCGCCTCATCGAGCACCACATGCGCGTTGGTTCCGCCGACACCCAGGGAGTTCACCGCGGCACGACGCGGAGACGATGGACTCTGGCGCCGCCATTCGGTCAGCCGATCATTGACGATGAACGGGCTCGCGGCGAAATCGATCGTCGGGTTGGGCTTCTCGAAATTGAGGCTCGGCGGCATCTGGCGGTGCTGCAGCGCGAGCGACGCCTTGATCAGGCTGGCGACACCCGCCGCGGTGTCGAGATGCCCGATATTGGTCTTGACCGATCCGATCCGGCAGTACCCGGTGCGCTTGGTGCTCTGGCGAAAAGCCTGCGTCAGCGCCGCGACCTCGATGGGATCCCCCATGTAGGTTCCGGTGCCGTGGCATTCGACGTAGTCAATGCTCTCGGCGCCGACACCGGCGACGGCGTGGGCCTCGGCCATCGCCGCGGCCTGACCGTCTACGCTGGGCGCAAGGTAGCCGACCTTGCCGGCACCATCGTTGTTCACCGCGGAGCCTTTGATCACGGCGTAAACGTGGTCTCCATCCTCGATGGCGTCCTGCAGCCGGCGCAGGACCACGATTCCCGCGCCACTGCCGAAAACGGTGCCCTGGCCCCGGTGATCGAACGCGTGGCAATGGCCGTCGGGCGACAGCACCTCGCCCTCGTGGTAGATGTATCCGCGCCTGTGCGGGAACTCGATCGTGACTCCGCCCGCGAGCGCCATGTCGCATTCGCCCGCGAGCAGGCTCTGGCAGGCCAGATGCACGGCGACCAGCGAGGTCGAGCACGCGGTCTGCACGTTGATGCTCGGGCCCTTGAGGTTGAGCAGATAGGACACTCGCGTGGCGAGAAAGTCCTTGTCATTTCCGGTATGACGGAGCAGAAACAGGCCGACCGAATCGACCAGGTCCCGGTTCGAGCAGATGTTGAAATAGAAGTAGCTGCCCATCCCGCTGCCGCCAAAGACGCCGATCGACCCCCCGAATCGCTCCGGTGGATGGCCCGCGTTCTCGAGCGCCTCCCAGGCGCATTCAAGGAAGTGTCGGTGCTGCGGATCCATGATCGCCGACTCCTTCGGCGAGAAGCCGAAGAACTCGCCGTCGAACAGCTCCATCCCCGGCAGCGGGCCCCCGGACCGCACGTAATTCGGCTTGCACAGGTTCTCCGGGGACTCGCCTTCCGCAAGCAGCTGCTCGTCGGTGAACGTCTGGATGGACTCGACGCCGTCGCGGACATTGCGCCAGAACTCCCCGATATTGCGCGCGCCGGGCAGGCGCGCCGCCATCCCGACGATTGCGATGTCGGACTCGTTCGATTCTGGTTTCGACATTGGCTGGGTTGTCTTTATCACAGGTCTGTCAGGGCGATCAACCCACTCTGCACGCCCTTGGGGCGCGGCGGCGGATGCCATGCGTGATGACGCACAGGCGGGTATTTTCCCTGAATTTCGCTGCCTTGCCGTCAGGATACAAACGTTTACTTTCGTTTACTTTCGTCCCGATTGCCTCGCAGGGATAAACTACACCCGTATGCTCAGGCAAAACGGGATGGCAGTCTTGTTCGGTGCCAGGCTCCCCCCCTCGCGATCTCGGATTGCGCGCCGTAGCGGCGAAGAAGAATGACGCTCGTCGCGCGCCTGTTTGGTCAACTCATTGGAACCGCGGAGATGGACCCCTGCGCCGCGGGGGACGCGCTCTTTCCCGGAGAGCAGGCTGCGATTCACTCCGCGGTCGAGAAGCGTCGGCGGGAGTTCATCGCCGGCCGGACCTGCGCCCGCCGGGCGATGGCGGCTCTCGGCGAGGGTCCCGCTCCCATCCTTCAAGGCAAAGATCGCGCGCCCATCTGGCCACCAGGTCTGGTCGGATGCATCACGCATACGGACACCTGGTGCGCGGTCGCCGTCGCCCGCATCGCCGACGGCTTCCAGTCCCTCGGACTCGACATCGAGCCCGCCGCACCCATCAAGCCGGAACTGCTCCGCGTCATCTGCCTGCCCGAAGAGCGGGCTCATCTCGACTCCCAACCGGCCGCCGAACGCGGCTTGCTCGGCAGGCTGATTTTCAGCGCGAAGGAGTG
>JBEBGK010000545.1:0-3480 GCA_040081515.1 Chthoniobacteraceae bacterium | reverse complement strand
CCGACGACCTCGGCGCAGTATCTCGCCAGTTCAAAAGCCGAGCGCCCCACCGCGCATCCCGCATCCAGAGCCCGGGCCGAGGGCGGGAGCCTCGTGGACCCGACGCAATCGCGCACGCAACGCAGCGGGAAATCGAGCGCCGGCCACGGCCCGTCCGGCCACGGAAGCACTTCCTCCGGGGTACCGTAATGGAAGAGCAGATACTCGCTCAGCAGCTTGTCGGTCTCGTACGGATTCATGGGGGGACGGAACGAGGACGCAGCCGCCCTATCAAGCTCCGAGCAAGCCCCTCATGTACGCCGACGGCTCAAAATTCTCGATGAGCACGACCGTCTCGCCGCGACGCGACATCCGCACCTGCGGCACCGCGATGTCCGGCGTCTTCGTCGGGGAAAAGAGGATGTCGTCGTGCGTGGCGTTCTTCCGGCTGGCGAAACGATCTGGCGTCAGCTTTCCGCCCAGATGATCGCTCCGCCCGGTGGCGACATGCAGCGTGCCGAGGATCTTTTCATCCTGGATGTCGCGCCCGCTGACCGGGAGCCGCTGGGTGCCGAATCCCAATTCGCCCAGCTCGCCGGTGACCGGATCGCCAGTGAGCTTCGCATTGTGGGCGTCGATCGTGGCTTGGTTGCCGCGGAGCAGCGTCGCGCTCCGGATGCGACCGCCGCTCACGTGCTGGAGGCCGATGGTTCCGTCTTCGTAGCGCATCGGGAATTCGCCCTCCACTCCGACCGGCACGTAATAGATCTCGCCAGCCGGGAGATTCGCGATGTCCGGACCGCCGCGGCATAGGCCGTGGCTCTTCTGTGCCTCCTGCCGGCCGAGATCGATGTGCAGCGTGTGCCTTCCACCAGCAAAGGCGAAATCAATTTCCACCGAGTCCGCGCCCGTCATGCCGAGCCGGAGTTTCTCCGCCTCGCGGCTGACCTCGTCGTAGTCCACTGCGAGACCCGAACGGAGGATCGTCTTGTTCATCCCGTGCATCGTCGCGCCGCGGAATCCATATTTCTTCGCGAACGCGGTCAGCGGCGCCGTCGCCGAATACGTGGAGATGCAAAGGATGAGGTCGTATTTCCCGTAGATCTCCGTGGCCATCGGAACCTCGCGACCGTCGGGCGTCATCGCGGTATCAGGCAGGTCGAGATTGCTCCCGCCCGTCACTTCATACGCAAACATCTCGCCGCCCTTCAGTCCGAGTCCGGCGAGGACGCCGTTCTTCAACCCGTGGTAAAAGACCTCGTATGCGTGCCGCTGCACCGTCAGCTCCGGGTTCTTCAGGAATTTGAACTCCGCCATGTCGCGGATGTCCTCGAGGTCGATCAGGATGCAGACGCGCTCCCCGCCTTTCGGGGAAAAAACGGTGCGGAGCAACCTCGCGAGGTCGAACGGCGGGAACTGCCGGTCGGTGAAATTGGCTGGGGTTTTCGGATTCATCACTGCATTCATGGTACGTTTCGGGCTTGGGTTGGTTTCCTGCTTTCTACGCGTCCTAAGTCTCTCACGATGCAAGATTCTGCCGCAAATCATAAAATGATCTGGTCAACCCGCCACCGGGAGTTCGACCTGACGCAGCGCGGCGCCATCATGGGCATCCTGAACGTGACGCCCGATTCCTTCAGCGACGGCGGGCGGTGGGTGGATCTCGATGCCGCCGTCGGCCACGCGCGCCAGATGATCGAGCAGGGCGCGGAGATCGTGGATGTCGGCGGCGAGAGCACGCGGCCCGGCGCGAAACCGGTCGCCGCGGAGGAGGAGTTGCGCCGCGTCGCGCCGGTCATCGGTCGCCTGTGCTCGCTGCCGGGCCATGGAAAAAGTTTCGTGGTCAGCGTGGACACGATGAAGCCCGCGGTCGCCCGGCTCGCCGTGGAAGCCGGCGCCGCGATCGTCAATGACGTCGGCGGGCTGCGCGATCCGGAAATGATCGCAGCCATCAAAGAGACCGGAGCCAGCGTGGTCATCATGCACATGCAAGGCGAACCCCGAACGATGCAATCCGCGCCGCGCTACGGCGATGTGACGCGCGAAGTCCGGGAATTCTTTTGCCAGCGCATGGACCTCTGCCTACGCTGCGGCGTGCCCGCACAACGCATTGCATTCGACCCAGGTTTCGGCTTCGGCAAGACGGTCGAGCACAACCTGACCCTGCTGCGCCGGCTGCCCGAACTCGTGGATGCCGGCCGGCCGCTCCTCGTGGGCGTGTCGCGGAAGACCTTCATCGGAAAGGCGACCGGCACAGACGCGATCGAAAACCGTGCGTGGCCAACCGTCGCGATGACCAGCCTTTGCCGCGAACGCGGGGCGCGGATTCTCCGCGTGCATGAGGTGAAACCCAACGCGGAGGCGCTTCGGATGACCGAGGCGATACTCGGGACATGATTCTCGCAGGCGTCGGCGAATTCGCCTCCGACAACTGGACCAATGCGCTCGAGATCCTGATCCTCGCGGTGGGCATCTATTATGCCTACCTCGGGCTGAAGGGCACGCGCGGCCTCCGGGTTCTCACAGGACTTGCCGCGGTGATCCTCAGCCTCGTGCTGCTCTCGCAGTTGTTCGGCCTGCAGGTGATCAGCTGGCTGCTCCGGAGTCTCTCGGCGGTGGTCCTGCTCGCGCTCGTGGTCATCTTCCAGCCAGAGCTGCGACGCATGCTCGCGCACCTCGGCAGCCACCGGCTCTTTGGCAGCCAGCATCAGAACCGCGAGATCGTCGAGTTGCTCGCCCAGACCGCGTTCGATCTCTCGAACCGCCATCTCGGCGCGCTCCTCGCCATCGAACGCGGGACCGACATCCAGTCGCACATCGAGAGCGGCGTCCTCATCGACAGCCGCCTGTCGCCCGAGTTGATCGTGAGCATCTTTCACCCAAAGACACCGCTGCACGACGGCGGCCTCATCGTGCGCAATGACCGCGTCATCAGCGCGAGTTGCATCTTTCCCGTCAGCCAGCGGCAGGATCTCGACCGCAACCTCGGCCTGCGCCACCGCGCCGCCATCGGCCTCACCGAGGAGAGCGACGCCGTCGTCCTCGTCGTCAGCGAGGAAACCGGTGCCGTGTCATTGTGCTACCGGGGGAAGCTGGAGCGGGACCTTGCACCAACGGACTTGCGAAAAAGACTTTCCGAACTACTGCTGATGCGAATCGATGAAAGCCCTGTTCACCCACAACCTGGCAGCGAAGGTCGTCTCCCTGGCTCTGGCAGCCCTGTTGTGGGCGGTCATCCGAAAGAGCCAGTTGAGCGAACCAACGATCTCGCCGCCTAAGAACCGGAACATCGAGTTCGGAGCCGCAGCGTATGGGGAAAAGAAATAGCGGCGACACCGGCACAGTGGACGCTGCTTCCCGGAAACTTTTTGGAACCGACGGCGTCCGCGGGGTGGCAAACCTCGAGCCTGTCACGGCCGAGACAGCCCTGAAGCTCGGACGCGCCGCCGCCCACGTTTTCACGGAAGCAGGCCATAGGACGCAGCGCGCCGACCGCAGGCC
>JBEBGK010000544.1:0-3481 GCA_040081515.1 Chthoniobacteraceae bacterium | reverse complement strand
CACCATGGCTTCGTGCGCGGCGAGTTCGGCAGCCGCAAAATGGCGCAGACTTCCCACCGCGATGCGGCGCCCGCCGACGGTGCCGCTCGCGCCCTTCCCCGAGACCGATTGGAAGTCCGTGCAGTCGAGTAGCTGCGACCCGCGCGCGAGGCTTTCCGATACGATCGCTTGGGCGAGGGGATGCTCGGATTTCGCTTCGACGGAGGCTGCGAGCCGGAGCAATTCGAGCGCGGCCAGGTCGGGCGTGCCTTGAAAATCCACGACACGATCCTCGAGGGCGACATCCGTCACCCGAGGTTTGCCCTGGGTGAGCGTGCCCGTCTTGTCGAACGCAACGACCTTCACGGTGGCGGCGTTTTCCAGATGGATGCCGCCCTTGAAAAGCACACCGCGCCTCGCCGCGCCGCCGATGGCGGAGAGGATGGTGGCGGGCGTGCTGATGATGAGTGCGCAGGGCGACGCCACCACCATGACGGTCATCGCGCGATAGAACGCGGACTGGAAGGGCTGATGCGCGAAAAGGACCGGCCACACGATGAGCGAGATCGTGAAAAGGATGACGCCAACTGCGTAGAACTGCTCGGCGCGATCGAGGAAGCGCTGCGTCTCGGCCTTCTCCGTCTGTGCCTCCTCGACCATGCGCACCAGTTTTTCGATCGTGGAGTCCTTCGCCAGGCGTGTGACGCGCACCTCAAGTCCGCCGGTCTGGTTGATCGTCCCGGCAAAGACCGGGTCACCCGCCTTCTTCGAAACGGGAATCGATTCGCCTGTCAGCGAGGACTGATCGACGGCGCTCGCACCCTCGATGATCTGGCTGTCGAGCGCGATGCTCTCCCCGGGGCGCACGATGAGCACATCGCCGACGACGAGTTCCTCCACGGGAAGCAGGACGGTTTCGCCATTGCGGCGGACGAGCGCCTTTTCCGGGCGCAACTTCATGAGCGACTGGATCGCCCGCCGGGTGCGGTCCATCGCGTAGGCCTGGAGAACGTTCGAGAGGGAGAAGAGAAACAGGAGCATCGCGCCCTCGAATGCCGCATCCACGAAAGCCGCGCCGAGCGCGGCGAGGACCATGAGGAGGTCCACATCGATCGTCCACTGGCGCAGGGATTGCAGCCCGGCGCGCACGCCGAAGTATCCGCCGGTGAGATACGCGCCCACAAAGAAGGCGTCGTGCCAGTGGCCGCCAAGCTTTGTGGTCGCCAGCCCTGCGATCATGAAAACAAACGTGAGGACGGTGAAGACCGCCTCAAGCCTGTCCTCGACCATCCAGTGGCGGACCCACTCCCGCCATCCTTCCGGCCTCGTCTCCTGCTTTGCGCTGAAACTCCGGACGCGCGCGCCGGTCTGGCGGACACGCTCGATCATCTGCGACTCCGACATCTGCGTGTTGTCGAACGTGACCGTCATCACTCCGCCGAAGAATGTCGCGCGTGCCCGGCGGATGCCCTCGATCTTCTGGGCTTTTCTTTCGATCCTTTGGGCCGCGGCTCCGGACGCGCGGCCTCCCAGATGAAGCAGCGACTTGCAGTATTGCTGATGCGTTGGCGGAGCGAGTTCCGCAGCCACGTTCCTTACCTCCTCGTCTGATATCACCCTCGGATCGAAATCAATCGTCAGGGCGTGATCGTTCGGATCGATGTCAGCCCGCAGGACGCCTGGGTGCCTCTGCAGCGTTGTCTCAGTGGGGTCGGGTTGTTGCTTCTCAGTGTTCACGACGAATCCAGACGGACGGAGCGGCGAACTGCCGCCGGTGGAGATGATACAAGCCATTGGGAGGTTCCGCGTCCAAGGAGAATTACGCAACGGTGCGCCCGGCGGCGTTGAGGCGACCATCGAGCCCGAAATGGGCGCCGGACCTACTGAGGCCATTTTGAAGCGGGAGTCGAACGCCTACTCCTTCGGAATCCGGTTCAGCGTGTAATAGGCATCCGCGTGGTCGAGCTTCGCGCCGGTGGCGGAGCGGATGCCATCGGCGTGCAGCTCGTGGACGTAGAGTTCGCGGCAGCCGTCCACTTTCAGATGCACGCTGAGGCCATCGGCGCTCACGGTCGCAGCGGTGATCGGCGCGGGTTTCATGTCGATCTCATCGCTGCCGTATGCGCCGGAGTAGAAATACGTGAAGCTCTTCATCGTGTAGGATGCGGGATTGGCGGCGGTGGTGGCGTCCACGGGCGCGGTGAAGACCAGATCGAAGCCATCGGGCTTGGCGCGCATCTCGCGGATGGCGAAGGGCGTCGTGCCTTTCCAGCGCACGCGCTGGAGGCCGTAGCTCTTCGTGCCGAGCGAGGACCAGCCGCGCGATGTCATGCCGACCATAAGGCTGCCGTCGCCGGCGAAGAGCAGGCGCACGATGCCGGATGCGAAGCCGCCCAGGAATGGGAACGTCGCGCCCTGATATTCGCCATCCACTTTTTCGAGGAAGACGCGGCTCACCTTCGCGTCGGTGAACTCGCCGACCATGAACTGCCCGTCGAACGGCCCGAACTTCCCGCCAGCGGGGACGACGGCGAGGTCGGTGCCGCTGCGGCCCATCTTGTTGTAGGGCAGCCAGACGGCGGGCGGGCGCATCTCCGGCAGCGCGCGCACGGCGTCGGGATACGGCATTTTTTCCGGAACCTTCGCGGAGAGCTTCAGCGGCGAGCCGGGAAGATCCTGCGATGCGATGCCCTCCGGGTTCAGGAAAAACGCGCCTTTGCGCAGATGGTAGATCGGCGTGGAGCAGATCCAGGTGCCCTGCTGATCCACGCAGAACATGTCGCCCGCCGCATTCGCGCCGAGACCGCATGGCGAGCGCATGCCTGCGGCCATCGGAAGAAAGTCGCCCGCCGGGCCGATGATGCCGCCCCAGCCGCGCCACGGTGCTTTGTTGTCGGTGTGATCGCCCATGTCCACGTTCAGCGTGATCCAGAGATTGCCGGCGCCGTCGCGCTTCGGCCCGTACGCGTAGCCGTGATACGAGCCGGAGACATTCCATCCGCGCCCGGCGGTGAGATACTCGTCGGCAACTCCGTCGCCGTTCGTGTCGCGCAGTCGCGTCAGCTCCGTGCGCTGAGTGACGAGCAGCGAATCGCCGTCGCGCAAAAGCCCGAGCGGTTCGTGCAGGCCCGATGCGAAAAGCTGGTAGCCCACCTTGTCCGCCGGACGCGTCAGCACGCCATCGAGCAGCCACACCTCGCCCTTGCGAATCGCGACGGCGAGTTTGCCATCCGCGGTCCAGTCCATGCCGCTTACCTCGAGCGCGATTCCCGCGCCCGGCTTCCAGTCCGTGCTGCGCGACGCCGACGGCGAATTCGCCGTTAGGATGTCGGTGATTTCGTAAGGCGAATCCGCTGCAAACGAGGCGGAGTTCACCACGAAGAACACGAAGGGCCCGAAGAAGGAAAACAACGATGCGATGAAAACCACCAACGGCACGACGATGCGTTGAGGCGCGTAGCGCCAATACAACAATAGCCGTGGGTGACGAGCGCAGCGAGGA
>JBEBGK010000543.1:0-3486 GCA_040081515.1 Chthoniobacteraceae bacterium | reverse complement strand
CTGCCGTGCGTGGCGACCACTGCCAATTTTTTCCCATCGGTCCACACGCCCCAAGGCCAGCCGAAGCGCATCCCGCCGCCGAAACGCGGACGGCCGGCCCCGGGTTCGGGACGGGGCTGCTGTTCGTTGCCGCGCGAGAGCTGCTCCAGATCGAGCACGAGGTCGGCAGCCTGCCCGCTCGTCGTCGGGAATGATTTCCAGATCAGGATGCGGTCGTTGTCCGTGTCGGTGACGGCGACGCGCGTGCCGTCCGGAGTGATGGCGACGTTGCCCGGCCAGTTCATCTGGTGCCTGCCGGTGCCGGAATCATTCTGCGTGAAATCCGCCTGGCCGAGCACGAGGTCGGGCGGCGTGTTCTTGTCCGGCGCGGATTTCCAGATGAGCACGCGGTTGTTCCAGCGGTCGGTCATCAACAACGCCTTGCCATCGGTAGCGAGTCCGCTGGGATGATTGAAATGCAGAGCGCCACCGGAGTTGTTGAAACCGAAGCCGCCGAGCATCAGGTCCGCGTCCTGCCCGGTGACAAACGCGCCGGGCTTCGCTCCGGGCGCGGCCTTGTATTTTGAATCAATCCGCTCCACGCGAATCGGCCCGCCCGCGCTCCTCGTGCGCGTCGCACTGGAAAGATTCTCTCCACGCGTTTCCGGCATGCGCGCCGTGTAAACCATCAGATAACTCCCATCCGCCAGCTTAAGCACCGAGGGATCTTTGATCTGGGTGCCGCCACCGGAGGAGGTCTCGTCGAACGCGAGCCGGACGCCGGGCTCCGCCGTCCACTTCGTGCCGTCCTTGGAGAAGAAGGAGCGGAAATTCCGCGCGCGCGGCGAGAATCCATACAGACGATAGCCGCCGTCCGCCTCCACGCCGTTGGCGGCGATGTAAGGCTCGCCATCGGCGACAAATGGCATGATCTCGTCGACGGCAAAGGTCGTCGCATCGGGCGAAGTGCCGTGGCGCTGCCGCGCCTCGCGGCCCTGGAGCGTGAGCGTATGCCAGGTCGAACCGATCTGGAACGTAGTGGAGTCGAGCAGATCGAGTCCCGATTTGGCAAACGCCGTGCCGCGATGCTCGAAACGAATTCCATCCCGGCTGTCGGCATAGACGATGCCGATGTTGTTGTTCACGCGCGTGGTCAGGAACATGCGCCACGTCCCGTCCGGCAGGCGCACGATGTCGGGGTCGCCGGCGTGCTCGAAACCCGGCACCTCGACGTGCTTGAAGCGCCAGGACTTTCCTTTATCGCCGGAAATCGCGAGGCCCAGGGTGTTGTGCCGGTCGCCGACCTGGCCGCCGGTGTAGTAGAGATGAATCTCCCCGCGATCATTGAGGATCAGGTCGGGCACATTCGCCTGATCGCTGATGATCTCGCTGGTGGACACGAAAGTCAGGCCGTCGCGCGAGCGGGCGGACATGAGGCGAAAACTTCCGGGCGCCTCGCGCTCCGCGTTCGGGTCGCGGCCCACTGGCGGTTCAAACTCGTTCTCCGGATTCGCCCGGCCCTGCGAAGCGGTGCGGCGCACGGGCGTGGATGGCGGTTGAAATTCCTGCTCCGCGCGCGCTCCTCCCGCCGGCGCATCCGCACGATTCGGCGTCGCGCGCCGAACCGACGGTCCCGTGGCGACCACGAGCAAGCCGCCGTCCTTCGTCCTCACCGCGCCCGGGTCGGCGCCCGCGACCGGCGGATTCGCGACCAGTTTCCAATTCACGCCATCCGCGCTCGTGGCCATCCAGAATCCGCCGCGCGGACGACCGCCTTCGCCGTTGCCAGTGCTCATGCCCTCGCCAGTTCCGTAGAAAGTGATGAGCTTGCCGTCGGACTGCGCGTTGCCGAGCCAGCGACGGCGGCCCTCGACTTGCAGGTCGTCCACGCGCGTGAAGTTCAGCCCGTCCTTGCTCGTGGCGTGAAAGCCCATTCCCTCGCCCGAAGGTTCGGCTGGTCGCTGGCCGGGGCTGGGCGGCGCGCCGTTGTGCGGCACGAACAGATGGAACACGCCCTGATGCAGCACGACGGCGCAATCAATGGTCATCTTTCCCTCCACTTCAAACCGCACGCCCGGCTCGTAGGTGTAGTTCACGCCATCGGTGGAGATCGCCGAGTGAATCTTTGGTGTGCCGCGGCCGAACGTGCGCCCCATGTTGCCGGTGAAATAGAGCCGAACACGCCCGTCGGGCAGCGGCACGAGCGTGGGATCAAACGGGAAGCGCATCTCCTCCGGCAAACCCGTCACCTGGATCACCTGCGCGGCACCCCACGTCCTTCCGTCGTCGCCCGAGAAATGCACGGCGACCTTGTCGAAGTTCTCGCGATCGTTCTCCGGAAAATGCTGGTGCGCGACGATGAGCCGTCCATCCGCGAGCCGCGCGATCGTCGGCACACCCGCGCGCTCGAAGGTCGTGGCTTTTTCCACAGCGCCGCTTGCGCTCACGCGATAGGCGAGGATGTCGCGATTCCACGGGCCTTCGGCGGCGAAATTCCGCGGCGGCGGTTTCGGCGCGAAGTCATTGGGCGCGGGCGGATTTCGCGGCGGCTCGGCGGCGATTGAAACGGCGCAGATCAGAAACCCGATGCATCGGGCGGGAAGGGAGTTCATGGGTGACCTTTCGATTTGGAGGTTGAGCTGGGCTCGCAATGAAACCCGGCGCTGTAAAGGACGTGTGAGGCGGCTCGCGGAGAATCGTAAAGGGTCTGTAAAAGGTCGCGCTGGGCGGCGGGCGGGGCGCGCGATGAAACGCAGCTGCCCTATCCACTTTCCGCCCAGCCTGCGCTATCGGCGGATGGTGATGCCGGGGAGATCGCTACGCAGCCGGTTGTAGATCGCCTCCTGGGTTTCCTTGCCGACGGTGATTTCCTTGAGCGCGCGGAACTTCCGGAGCGCCTTCAGCGCGCTGTCCGTGATGGGCGGATTCTCGACGTGAATCCTCTCGAGCCTCGGGAGTTTCACGAGCGCGCCGAGTCCGCTGTCGGTGATCCTCGCCTTGCCGAGATTGAGATTAATCAGGTTATCGAGCCCGGAGAGTTCCGAGACGACGGCATCATTGGCGGCTTCACCGAACAACCGGAGCGCAGCCAGGGAGCGCAGCCGCGTGAGTTCGGCGGCGCCGGCGGTCGTGATGGCGCCGGGGGCGCCGGTGACCTCGAGCGTTTCGAGTTTCGGAAATGCCTTGGTGATTGCGCGCAACACGGTGTCCTCGAGGCCCGGGCAGTCCTTGAGCTTCAGGGACGTCATCGCCGGGCGCACCGGCCAGCTCTTGAATCCGGCCCCGGTGACCTTGGTGCCCGTAAGATCCAGCACCGCCAGGTGGGAGTGCGCGGCAAGCGCGGCGATCGAGTCGTCGGTCACGCCCGAGCCGTCGAGTTTCAAGCTGGTGAGGTGCTTGCAACGGACGATGTGGCCGGCGATGACAGGATTCACTTCGCTCGCTTTGCAATGGAGCCGCGTGAGCTTGCGAATCGCGGCGACATGCTCCCACGAGGCGGAGGCGACT
>JBEBGK010000542.1:0-3492 GCA_040081515.1 Chthoniobacteraceae bacterium | reverse complement strand
ACTAGAACCGCGCGCTCTTATGCCAGACGAGATCCGCCAGCTTCGCGTGGGCCTGCCATCGGGCAGCCTGCAGGAGCCCACCTTTTCCCTTTTCGCGAAGGCGGGCTTCAGCCTCGTGCTGTCGTCGCGGAGCTACAAGCCTTCCGTCGATGACCCGGAACTGGTGATCCGCCTGCTACGGGCGCAGGAGATCAGCCGCTACGTGGAGCACGGATTCCTGGATTGCGGGCTGACGGGGCGTGACTGGATCGAGAACAACGGCAGCGATGTCGTGCGGCTCTGTGATCTCGTTTTCAGCAAGGCGAGTTCGCGGCCGACGCGCTGGGTGCTCGCGGTGCCGGAGGATTCCCCGGTGAAATCGGTCGCGGACCTGCAGGGAAAGGTGATCGCCACCGAGGCGGTGGAGCTGACACGGCGCTTCCTCGCATCGCGCGGGGTGACGGCGGAAGTGGAGTTTTCCTGGGGGGCTACGGAGGTGAAAGTGCCGGACCTGGTGGATGCGATCGTGGACGTGACGGAGACGGGTTCCTCGCTCCGCGCGAACAAGCTTCGCGTCGTGGAGACGATCATGGAGAGCGTCCCGCAATTCATCGCGAACAATGATGCCTACGCCGATGCGTGGAAGCGCGCGAAGATGGAGCGCATCGTGCTGCTGCTGCAGGGCGCGCTGGCGGCGCGGGACAAGGTGGGGCTCAAGATGAACCTGCCCGAGGACAGGCTGAAGGGTCTGCTGGCCGCGTTGCCGGCGTTGCGGAATCCGACCGTCGCGCATCTCGCGGTGCCGGGCTGGGTGGCGGTGGAGACCATCATCGACGAGAAGGTGGTGCGCGAGATCATCCCGCAGCTCAAGGAGCTCGGGGCGGAGGGAATCATCGAGTATCCGCTGAACAAAGTGGTGAACTGACGCGGTGCGGAGGGACACGGACGACATGGCTGCGTGGCGCTTCAACTTCGCATTTGATCTCCGTCCCGCTCCCGATCATACACGCGCCCCGCGCTGAGATCCGCCCTGCGGTCTCCGCGCGCCTTACCGTTCCAATCAGTCATGTCCCATTCCGAAATCCCCGGCGGTGTCACCGCTCCGCAAGGCTTCCTGGCAGGCAGCGTTTACTGCGGGGTAAGGTCGTCCAACAAGAGCACCCCGGACATTGCGCTCATCCTCTCCACGACGAAGGCGGTCCCGGCCGCGACGTTCACGACGAACAAGGTGAAAGCGGCGCCGGTCCGCGTCTCGAAGATGCATCTGCGCACGCCGGATGTGCGGGCGATCGTCGCCAATGCAGGCAACGCGAACGCCTGCACCGGTGTGCCGGGCCTGCAGCATGCGCGGCGGATGTGCGCGGCGACGGCGAAGTCACTGGATCTGCGTGAGCAGCAGATCATGGTGTGCTCGACCGGCCGCATCGGCGTGGCGCTGCCGATCGAGAAGATGGAAGCGACCCTCGCGGAGTCGCGGCAGTGCCTCAGCCGGAACGGGAGCAGCGCGGCGGCGCGCGCCATCATGACGAGCGACACATTTCCCAAGGAATATGCCGTGGAGTTTGCCGTGCAGGGAAAGACGGTCCGGATCGGGGGAATTGCGAAGGGCGCCGGAATGATCGATCCGAACATGGCGACGATGCTCTGCTTCATCACGACGGACGCGGCGATCGGCAGGGCGATGTTCCAGAAGGCGCTGAGCGTCTCGGTGGAGCAATCGTTCAACCGCATCACCGTGGATGGAGACATGAGCACGAACGACACGGTGATCGCGCTCGCGAACGGCGCGGCCGGAAACAAGCCGCTGAAGTACGGCACGAAGGAGTTCCGGGCATTCCAGGCCTCGCTCGACGATGTGACGCGGGAACTGGCGTGGATGATCGTGAAGGACGGCGAGGGGGTGTCGAAATTTGTGGAGGTGCATGTGGATGGCGCGGCGTCGCTGGCGGATGCACGGCGCGCGGCGGAGGCGATCGCAAACAGCACCCTCGTGAAATGCGCCTGGTACGGCCAGGATCCGAACTGGGGCCGCATCATGGATGCCCTCGGCTACTGCGGCGCGAAGATGCGCGAGGAAATGGTGGACATCTTCTACGACGGCCTGATCGCGGTGAAAGGGGGAGTGCAGGCGAGGACGCCATTTGAAAAACTCCGCCAGGTCGTGAAGCAGAAGCGCTTCCGGGTCTGCGTGAATCTGAACCAGGGCCGCGGCGAGTACATCGTCTATACGACGGACTTCACCTCCGAATACGTGAAGCTGAACATGGGTGACGGCACGGGCGGGTGAGGGGACGGCTCATTTCTCACGAACAGAATCTCGCGGTCGCATTCCCATGTCCGTCTCCGTCACAGCACGCGCCGAAGCCCTGATCGAGGCGCTTCCATACATCCAGAAATTTCGCGGCCAGCTCTTCGTCATCAAGTATGGCGGCAGTGCAATGGAGGACGACGCGATCGTCGATCGCCTGCTGCGTGACATCGTGTTGCTCGAGGCGGTGGGGATCAACCCGGTGCTGATCCACGGCGGGGGAAAGGCGATTTCCCAGCGGATGCGCGATGCGGGCCAGAAACCGCGCTTCGTGAACGGCCTGCGCGTCACCGATGCGGAGGCGATCGCAATCGTGGAGGACGTCCTGGACAACTCGATCAATCCCGGCATCGCGGCGCGCATCGTGAAGTTCGGCGGTGCTGCGATCGGAGTGCATGGGAAGGACGTCCTCGTGGGGCGGAAGCTCCCCTTACAGAAGGAGGGGGAGGCGGATGTCGATCTCGGTTTCGTGGGCGAGGTGATCGATGTGAAGTTGAAGCCCATCGAGGACGCCGTCCACCGGGAGGTGGTTCCCGTGATCAGCCCGCTGGCGCGCGATGCCGCCGGGGTCGTTTACAACATCAACGCCGACATCGCCGCGGGAAGCATCGCCGGGAGACTGAAGGCCGCGAAGATGATCTACATCAGCGACGTGCCCGGTCTGATGCGGGACCCGGGCGATCCTCAGTCGCTCATCCCGAGCGTGACCCGGAAGGAGATCGAAGGGCTGGTCGCGGAGGGTGTGATCAAGGGTGGGATGATTCCGAAGGTCGAAAGCGCGACCCATGCGCTGCGCGAGGGCGTGCAAAAAGTCCATTTCATCGACGGGCGCACGCCGCATGCGGTGCTGCTCGAGGTCTTCAGCAATCAGGGAATCGGCACGGAAATCGTGGCATGAACGCCCGGCGCAAGGCGGAGGGCAGGGGATTGCGACGCCGGCTCGCTACGCGTGGAACTCGGCGACTTTCTCCACGACGTACATTTGCTGTGCCTCGGAGAGTTCCGGATAGATCGGCAGCGCGAGCGTCTCGAGCGCGGCGCGCTCGCTCTCGGGGAAATCGCCGCGCCGGTAACCCAGGTCGCGGAAGCATTCCTGCAGATGGAGGGGGAGGGGATAGTAGATCTCGGTCCCCACACCGGCGGCGGTGAGATGCCGCCGGAGATCATCGCGACGCGCCGAGCGGATGATGAACTGGTTGTAGATG
>JBEBGK010000541.1:0-3496 GCA_040081515.1 Chthoniobacteraceae bacterium | reverse complement strand
AAGTCCGCGCTCCCGCACCCGGGCCTGCAATTCAGCGGTGATCACGCCCGGTTCGACGACCGCGACGCCATCGGCAAAATGGATCTCCTTGATCCGTTTCATCCGGGCAACGCTCAGCGCGATGCCGCCCCGGGCGGGCACACAGCCGCCCACATAGCCGACGCCCGCGCCGCGTGGCGTCACAGGGATGCCGTGCCGATGTGCGAAACGTAAAGTTTTCTCCACATGCGCGCGCGTCCGGGCGAGCACGACGGCCTCGGGATTCCGCGCGGCGAACCAGCGGTCCTTCGCATGCGTCGCGAGCGTCGCCTCGTCCGTGCGGACGATGCCGGCACCCAGCAGACGTGAAAGCTGTGAGGCGATCTTCATCGGCTCAGGGTGTCGCGCCCCGTGAAGAACTTCTGCAGATGGCCTCCCACGCGGTGGAAGGTGTCCGAGGTCTTGCGTCCGAAATTGCGGGCTCCCGAACGCACACGGTGCGACCGGTGCGAATCCCGCCGCTCGGCATCACGATGCGAATCGCCGCAGGCGGAAAGCATCCCCGCCGCGGCGATCAGAACAAAAAAACGGGGCATGCCCGTGTGGTAAGCGGGGCGCTCCCCCGGAAGCAAGCGGCGTGGCGGGCTCAACGTGCCACTTCCCCCGGCTTGCGGTCGCTCGCCCCGAAAATACGCTCGAAGACCTTTGGCTTTGGTCCCGGCAGCGGCGCAGACCGCGACTGCGCGGCCCTCGGCGCGACGACGCCGGCGGGCGATCCGCCCCGGCGCTGAGGAGCCGTGGAAGCCACGGCTTCCGGGGCGGGTTCCTTGTCGAAACCCTCGTGGCTGAGCACCGTCCCCGTGTTCGCGGCCATCGCGAGCATCCCGATTTGATCGCCGTTCGGATCGAGCACCGTGGCGCGCCATTCGGCGGGGCCGGCGGCGGTTGCCTTCGTCAGTTCGTAATTCACGGAGCCCATCCGCACCCCGTTGGCCGCCGTGAACCGCTCCACGAGCCGGGCCACTTCGCCCGAATCGAAACGGACCGATTCCGCGCCGATGACGTCCGCCGGTTTCAATTCATCGGCAAACTGCGAGAGCGTCCGGTTCGCGGCGAGCCGGCCCTCGCTCACCACGAATTCACGCACGCCGCGCGGCACAGCCGGATCATACGCGATCAGATACCACCGTTCGGGAACAGGCGTCCCTTCGCGGGCCTCGATGCGCGCCAGCCGTTTCGCCGCGTCCTTCGGAATCAGCTTCAGCGCCGCGAGCGCCGACCCGTCGCTCTGCGCGCCGGCGATGGAGACAAGCGTCAGGAATAAAAAACCGGAAAGTTTCACAGGCACCGAGTCTAACCGCGCGCGCCGGATGATCCAGTCCTTGCTCGCGCCGCCGTCACGGCTTCGCGGTCACCGCGTCGCGCCGAGGAACGGGATGAATGTGAAATTCGGATCCAGTTGCTTGTCGTCGGTCGCGGTGGGCTTTGAAAAATCGCTCCGCTTGAAAGTCCCCACATGGCCGTCGCAGAAAAGGAAGTTCGCCTCGTTGCGGGGATCGGAGTCCACATTGCCGGGGCCGAAATACGCTTTGATCTTATTGGGGTTCAGGACCGGCTGATCGTTGCCATTTTCCCCCATGAACACCGTCGCGCTGTGATTCTCGACGCGGGAGAGCTTGAGGGTCCGCTCGGATTCGTTGCTGAGGTAATCGTTCACCGCGTAGCAGAACAGGAAGGAGGATGGCGGGTTCACGAACTTCTTGCCCTCCGATGCGCGCACCGCGGGATTCATCCAGACCGATTTCTTCCCCGGCGTGGGAGGGTTCCCCGTGATCCCGGGATCGCTCAGCGCCATCTCGTTGATGTAACGCGGCAGCCGGTTGAACCACGCATCCGGGCTTTGGATATCCACGGTTCCCGACACCGCTCCGTCCGTCGGCAGATACCCGTCCGAATCCGCGAGCGAGGAGGTGAGCGCCTTGCCCCACTGGCGCAGGTTGTTCAGCGAAGTGACCATGTTGGACTTCTTCCGCGCGTCCGCCGCGACCTTGAGGCCGAATCCCGCGAGCACGGCGATGATGACGATGACCACAAGCAGCTCAATGAGCGTGAATGCGCGGAGTTGGTGGCGTTCCGGAAGTCGGGGGGCGGTCTGGGAGAATTGCACGCCTGCTCCTAACGCGGCACCGCACGATCCGCAAGCGGCCAGCCGAGATTGGCGGCGGAAAATTCCTCGACGCCGCGCGCGGACCTCGCACACGTTCAAACCATGATCATCAAACCTCGGATTCGCGGTTTCATCTGTCTTACATCGCACCCGGAAGGCTGCGCGACGCACGTGCGCCAGCAGATCGACTACGTGCGCGGCAAGGGGGCCATTGCGGGCATTCCGAAGCGCGTGCTCGTCATCGGCGCCAGCACCGGCTACGGGCTCGCCTCGCGCATCGTCCCGGCGTTTGCAGGCGGCGCGGCGACCATCGGCGTCTTTTTTGAAAAGGCAGGCGAACCGGACCGGACGGCGTCCGCGGGCTGGTACAACTCGGTGGCCTTCGAGCGGGAGGCGCGCGCCGCCGGCGTTTATGCGAAGAGCATCAACGGCGATGCATTCTCCGATCCGATCAAGCAGCAGGTCATCGATCTCATCAAGGCCGACCTCGGCACCGTGGACGCGGTCATCTACTCGCTCGCATCGCCGCGCCGCACGCATCCGAAGACCGGCGTGGTGCATAAGAGCACGCTCAAGCCCGTCGGCGAGGCCTTCTCCAACAAGACGGTGGATACCGACAAGGGCGCCGTCAGCACCATCACCATCGAGCCGGCGACCGAGGCGGAGATCGCCGACACCGTGGCCGTGATGGGCGGCGAGGATTGGGAGATGTGGATCGACGCGCTGGCAGCCGCAGGAGTACTCGCGCCCGGCGCGATCACCGTGGCTTACAGCTACATCGGGCCGGATCTCACCTGGGCGATCTACCGCAACGGGACGATCGGCCGCGCGAAGGAACACCTCGAGGAGACCACAGACCGCATCACCGCCAAGCTCGCAAAGCACGGCGGCCACGCGTGGGTGAGCGTGAACAAGGCCCTCGTGACGCAGGCCAGCAGCGCGATTCCCGTCGTGCCGCTCTACATTTCGCTGCTCTACAAGGTGATGAAGGCAAAGGGCCTCCAGGAGGGATGCATCGAGCAAATCTACCGTCTCTTCGCCACGAGGCTCGCGCCTTCCGCAAGTCCGCAACCGGACGAGGAGGGCCGCATCCGGATCGATGATTGGGAAATGCGCGAGGACGTGCAGGCCGAGGTCGCCGCGCTCTGGCCGCAGGTCACCACGGAGACGCTCGCATTTGTGAGCGACATCGAGGGCTACCGCGCGGAATTCCTGCGGCTGTTCGGATTCGGAATGCCGGGCATCGACTACGAAGCCGAGTCCGACCCCGTGCAGCCGCTGCCATCGGCGTAGTTTTCCGGGCGGAAACTCCATTGGGAGCGGAAGCATCCGGCGCTTCTGCGGACAGAA
>JBEBGK010000540.1:0-3498 GCA_040081515.1 Chthoniobacteraceae bacterium | reverse complement strand
ACACCATGAAGACCCACAGCCCATTTTTTTGCCGGCTCATCCTCACCGCACTGCTGCTCATGCCGCTGGCCGCACTCCACGCCGCCGAACCGAAGACGGGCGACTCCAAGCGGCTCGACCTCGGAGACGGCGTCACGCTGGAGGCCCTCTACCTGCCGCCGGGCGAGTTCATGATGGGCAGCACGCCGGAGGAGAAGCAGTGGGCCACGGGCATCGAAGGGGGCGCGCAACCGGGGACGAATCGTGAGTCGTTCGAGGGCGAACAGCCGCGATTGACGCGCGTGAAGCACGGCTTCTGGATGGGCCGCACGGAGGTCAGCGTCGGTCAGTTCCGGCGTTTCGCCCTGAAGAGCAAGTATGTCACCGATGCCGAGAAGCTCGACGGCAAGACGCAGGTTTTCGATCTCGAATGGGACGGCTATAGCCGGGCGGGAGGGAAGGTGATTCAACCGTGGAAGCCGATGCCGGGCAAGAGCTGGCGCGATCCGAACTGGGGTTTCCCAAACCGCGACGACTTTCCCGTGGTGTGCGTGAGCTACAACGACATGAACGCATTCTGCCAATGGCTCACCGAGCGGGAACGCAAAGCGGGGCGCTTGCCGGAGGGGCTGGAGTATCGACTGCCCACGGAAGCGGAGTGGGAGTATGGATGCCGCGGTGGCAGCAAGGAGAGCCATTATTTCTGGTGGGGCAACGATCTCGAAGCAGGCGAAGGCCGGCTGAACATTTCCGCGATCGATTTCCTGCCGGGCCGCACGAAGACCTGGCCGCTGGGGAAGGCGCCCTGGAGCGATGGTTTTCCCTTCGTCTCGCCCGTGGACTACTACGGCGAGAAGGGCCGCAACGGTTTCGGCCTGGCCGACATGTGCGGCGGCGTGTGGGAGTTCGTCATCGATCACTTCGATCCGAAAGGCGGACACGAAGAGATCCACTATGAGAACGCCGAGCAGCGCACTGTGACGCGCCCCGTGTGCCGAGGCGGAAACTACTTCGATGTTCCCGGCAATGCGCGCTGCGCTGTGCGACTGGGAATCAGAGACGTGACCTACTCCGACTCGCGCGACGGCTTCCGCATCTGCCTGGGTCGTCGCATCGAGAAGAAATAGCCCGCCTCCACCACAAGAAGATGAGAGATAAAAGCACAGGAAGACCGAAATCAGAAACAGATCTCTGGCTGGTTTTGCAATGAACACCCGCACCCCGTTTTTCTGTCTCCCATCTTTTTGTCTTCACCTCATCGCCCTGCTGCTCGCACCGCCCGCCGCGTTGCATGCCGCTGAGACCTTCCTCGTGGAGAACGGCCAACCTCGCGCTGAGATCGTCATCGCGGAGAAGCCCCTGCGCACGGTGCGGCTGGCGGCGCAAGAGTTGCAGGACTATGTGAGAAAGATCTCGGGTGCGAAATTGACCATTGTCACCGAACCAAGTGGGGGTGACGTGGCGAAGATTTTCGTGGGAAGGTCTTCGCACACGGAGAAGCTCAATCTCACCACCAGCCACCTCAAACACGGTGCCTATCGCATCGTCTCGGGGGCTGACTGGCTGGCACTCGTTGGCGAGGACACGGAGTTCACGCCCATTGAACCATGGGCGAAAAACAATGCGGAGATCGTGAACGGCAAAGCGCAGGCCGAGTGGAGCAAGATCACCGGGGCGCTCTGGGGCGTGCCGAATATCCTCATTTACAAAAGCCGTTTCACCCTGCCCGGAGAGATCGGCCGGCCCACGGCCCTGGCGGCGGAGAAGGCGGCCCCTTTGGAAATGTGGGACTATGATGAGCGTGGCTCGTTCAACGCGGTCATTGGCTTCCTGCATCGCCTCGGCGCGCGCTGGTATTGGCCGGGAGAGCTGGGCGAAGTCATGCCTGCCCTGCGGTCGATCCCTCTGCCGAAGATCGACGAAACGGTGCGGCCGGATTTTCCGCAGAGGCGCTTCAGTTATCACGGCGGCGTGCACGGACGCGATACTTCCATGTGGTTCATGCGGCTCGGGGTGCGCGATCCGTATGGCATTCAGGACGCTCACGGCATGGATACGCTGACGAATCGTGAAGAAGTCTTCGCAGCGCACCCGGACTGGTTCGCGATGTATGGCGGCAAGCGGCGCTTCGACATCAGGGCCAACAACCATCTCTGCTACGCAAACGAGGAACTGTTCCAGGAGACGGTCCGCTTTGTCCGTGCCCAGTTCGATCATTACAGAATGAGCATGGTCTCGGTGATGCCGCCGGATGGCTACACCGCCATCTGCCAGTGCCCCCTGTGCCAGGGCAGGGACTCGCCCGAGCGCGACAAAGCCGGGCTGGCCTCGGACTATGTTTGGGATTTCGTCAATCGTGTCGCCAAAGAGGTCGGCACGACCCACCCGGATCGCAAGATCCTCAACTGTGCCTACGGCATCTACACGCTGCCACCGCTGAAGATCCATAAGCTGGAGCCAAACGTCGTCGTCTCCATCGTCGGAGCCCGCGTGCCGCGCAACAACAAGCCCGAGCAGCAGGAGGAATATTGCCAACTGCGGGAGAGCTGGGTGGCGAAGACACACAACCCGATCATCAATTTCGAAAACTACCCCTTCGTCGATCGGGGCTGGTATCTTCCCGCGTTTACACCGCACACGATGGGCGAAAGCGTCAATGCCACCAAGGGCATCTCGCACGGGGAAGACATCTCCCTCACGGTGCGGCAGGACCCCGACACCTCCGGAATCGGCTTCAATCACTTTCAGGTCTATTTCACCGCCCTGATGTTTTGGGGCGGGAAAAATGCGGACGTGGACGCGATGTTCCGCGAATACTGCCGCCTTTTCTACGGCCCGGCGGAGGACGAAATGCGGACCTTCTTCGAATACTGCGAGGCGAACTGGCAGGAGATGGAAAAGGACAAAACCAAAGCCGACACCGCGCTCGAACTCTTCGCCAAAGCCAAGGCGAAGGGTGATGCCGCGAGCGTGTATGGGCAGCGTCTCGCGTTCATGGACGACTTCCTCAAGGGCCTGCGCAGCAAAAGCCAGCAGCTCAGTCAGGTGCGCGGCCCATTGCCCGTGCTGCGGCTCGTGGGCAGTGCGCCGGGCCAAATCGTGATCGATGGCAAGCTCGATGAAGAGGCGTGGATGAATGCTTTTCCTTCCGCCACCGTCCGATTGCGCGAACTGCAAACCGGACGCCAGCCCACCTTTGGCACGACCGTAAAATCGGCATGGCTCGGCAATGATCTCTATTTCGCGATCCGCTGCGACGAACCGCCCGGCGAGAAACCCAACATCGGTGCCACCAAAAAAGATGACGAAGCGATTTGGTATGGTGATGCCGTCGAGGTGCTCATCGAAACCGAAGCGCGCTCTTATTATCAGATCGCCATCAGCCCCAGTGGTGCCATCGCCGATCTGGATCGCGGTGCCGCACGCGACAAGTGGTTCACCTGGAACTCAAACGCCGAAGTCGCCACGCACCTCGCCGACGACCACTGGATCGTCGAGATGCGCCTGCCTATCACCAAA
>JBEBGK010000539.1:0-3503 GCA_040081515.1 Chthoniobacteraceae bacterium | reverse complement strand
TCCTGGTAGCCAACGACGTAAGGAGGCGGGCCAATGTGGAGCCGACGATTCGTCGGCTGGCAGGATGGGCGCAGGCGGCGGGATGGCGCGGAGCAGGATGCGCTCAGAGTCCGCGGGCGCGTGCTCCGAAGCGAAGGAACGGGCCGACAGATTGTCGGCCCCACATTCAAGCCCGACGACTGCTCCACTCACAACTCTACTCTGAATTTTGCAACGCGTTCCCACACGAAATCATCCGCAAGCCATGAACCATCACCACGCTCTCCCATTTTCTGCACTCGCCGCATTCGCGCTTCTGAGCGCCGCAACGATCGCAGAGTCCGCGCACGATGAAACGGTCGAGGCAGGGAGCACGCCCACATTTCTCCTCGCCCAAGCGGGCGCACCGCGGCGCTCCAATGCACGGACGCAACCCGGCGGGAGCGTCGCGCATTCCGTGAGCATCACGACGGAGGGCGATTTTCGCGTCATCAAATCGAACGGCTGGCCCGACCACGCGCCGGGCACATTCCCGCGCCGCGGAAATCCGAATGCACTCGCGCCGCAGAGCTACACGTTCCGCGTCCCGCTGAAACCGAAGGCTGCGGAAGCGCCCGAGCAGCGCGGCGGCTGGTGGTGGGGCGTCGCGGTGAACGGCGTGCCATTTGAGCCCGGCACGGCGGAGACGTGGAACAACGATCCGCGCTCCGGCTGGCGTTACGAGGCAGGCACCGGCTTCCTGAATCTCGGCCTCGACGAACACAACGCGCACGTGCAGCCGAATGGCTCGTATCATTACCACGCGCTGCCGACCGGCCTCGTCGAGCGGCTCGGTGGCGACGGAAAAAGCATGCTGCTCGTCGGATGGGCCGCGGATGGGTTCCCGGTTTACACGGGCTGGGCTCACGCCGATCCGAAGGACGCGAAGAGCGCGATGCGAAAGATGAAATCCAGCTACCGGCTGAAACCCGGCGCGCGTCCCGCGCAGGAAGGCGGGCCGGGCGGCAATTACGACGGGCGCTTCACGCAGGACTTCGAACACGTGAAGGACAGCGGCGATCTCGACGACTGCAACGGCCGCACCGGCGTGACTCCGGAATTTCCCGAGGGGACGTACTACTATTGCATCACTGCGGAGTTCCCCTTCGTGCCGCGCATGTGGCGCGGGATACCCGATCCGAGTTTTTCAAAAGGCGGCCGTCCACCCGGCGGCGGACCGGAGCAGAACCGACCCGCGCCCGATGGCTTCGGACCAGGCCAGGGCCCCAGGCCAACTCTGCCACTCACCGACGCACTGGACCGGAACAAGGACGGCGTGCTGGACGCCGACGAAATCGCAATGGCTCGTGAATCCCTCATGAAACTCGACAAGAACGGCGACGGTAAACTGACGCCCGATGAGTATCGCGCGACCTTCCCCGGAGGTCCGGGCAACGAAGGTGGACGTCGCGGCAGAGGCCCGGAATTCCCGCCGCCGCGATAGGTGCAGGCTCGCTGGCGACGAACGAAGCGGCTCAGACGGCAGCGCCTCGTGCGGCCTCCAGTTCCTCCCAACGGGCGTAGAGCGATGCGATTCGCGCCTTCATCGCCGCGAGCTTCGCCTCCCACTCGGGAAACTCCTTCGAGCGCGTCGCATAGAACGCCGGGTCGTGCAGCATGGACTCGATCTCCGCGGCTTCGCGCTCGGCGGCGAGAATCGTGGGCTCGATGCCCTCGAGTTCCTTCACTTCCTTGTAGCTGAGCTTCTTTGCGCGCGCTTTTTCGGGCTGTGAGACCGGCTTCGCCACGGGCTTTGCAATCTCCGCAGCTGGAGCCTTCGCCAGTGAGCGCTTCTTTTCGAGGTAGTAATCGTAGTCGCCGACCTGCAGTTCGACCCGCCCGTCGTCCTCAAATGCGAGGATGTGCGTGCAGACGCGATTCAGGAACCAGCGATCGTGGCTGACGACGAGCACGCAGCCACCGAATTCCGCGAGGCCTTCCTCGAGGATTTGCAGCGTGGAGAGATCGAGATCGTTTGTCGGCTCGTCGAGGATGAGCAGGTTGCCGCCGCGCAGGAGGATTTTCGCAATGGCGAGACGGCTGCGCTCTCCGCCGCTGAGTGATTTGATGCGGCCGTTGATCGCCTCGTCGGTGAAGAGGTAGCGCTTCAGGTAGCTGCGGACATGCAGCTTGTGGTCGCCGAGCACGACCCAGTCGCTCTTGCCCGAGATGGCCTCCATCACGCTCTCCTCGTCTCGGAGCACCTCGCGGTTCTGGTCCACGTAATTGATCACCGTGCGCGCGCCGATCTTCACCTCGCCCCACGTCGGCTGTTGCTCGCCGAGGATGATGCGCAGCAGCGTGGTCTTGCCTGCACCGTTGCGGCCGACGAGACCGACCTTTGCGCCGGGAGGGAGTTCCAGTGAGAGGTAGTTGAACAATTTCCGTCCGCCGATTTCCACACCGACGTTGACGAGATCGAGGATGGTGTTCCCGAGTTTCGGAGGAGGCGGGATGATGAGGTCCACGTCCTCATCGCGCTGCGGGCCGTCCTGCGCGGCCAGTTCGTGATAGCGCGCGATGCGGTCCACGCTTTTCGTGCGGCGGGCGCTCGGGCCTTTGCGCACCCATTCGAGTTCGCGTGCGAGAAATTTCTGCCGGCGGTTTTCCGACGCCTCCTCGCCCGCTTCGCGCTCGGCCTTCGTCGCGAGGTATTGCCGGTAGTTGCCGGGGTAGGAATAGAAGCGCCCGCCTTTCAACTCGACGATGCGCGATGCGACGCGGTCGAGAAAGAAGCGGTCGTGCGTGACGAGCAGACAGGTGCCGGGGTAGTTGCGCAGGAAATCCTCCAGCCACTCGACGCTCTGAGGATCGAGATGGTTCGTCGGCTCGTCGAGGATGAGCAGGTCGGGCTGGCCGATGAGCGCGCGGCAAAGCGCGACACGGCGCGTTTCCCCGCCGCTCAATCCCTCCGCAGTGCGATCCGCGGCGGGAGCGTGGAGATTTTGCAGCAGGCTCTTGAGCCGCGAGTCGAGGTTCCATCCGTCGTGGTGTTCGATCTCGTGGAGCAGATCCGCCGCGCGCGGCGAGTCGCCGGAGGTGTTCTCGTACTCGGCGATGATGTCGAGGATGTGCTTTGCACCGGCGAGCACGTTCGCCTCGACGGTGGCCTTTGGATCGAGGTCGAAAGTCTGCGGCAGGAATCCCGTGAGGATGCCGCGACGCCACGCAACGTCGCCGCCGTCGGGCTCCAGTTCACCCGCGAGGATGCGCAGCAGCGTGCTTTTTCCGCAGCCGTTGCGGCCGACGAGCCCGACGCGTTCCTGCTCGTGGAGCGCGATCGTCGAGCCGTCGAGGAGCGTAGTCGCGCCGTAGCGGACGATGAGCCCATTGGCGCTGACAACGGGGGTGGAGTTGGCGGGTGCGGACATGAAGGGCGGGAAGGTATCGTTCTTTTCCCGTGACGCGAGGGGCAATCGCCGCAACTGACGACAACGACAGGCGGGCTGATTGCGAAAGCCCGCTTACAATATACGGTGCAGCTG
>JBEBGK010000538.1:0-3505 GCA_040081515.1 Chthoniobacteraceae bacterium | reverse complement strand
TGTCCGCGCACGCCGAGGCTGAAGCGACGCGCGTCGGTGAAGGCGAAATTGGCGACATGGCACGAGGCGCACGAGAGTGTGCCGTCGCGCGAGAGGGCGGTTTCGTTGAAGAGCGCTTTGCCGAGCGCGACGCGTTCCTCGATGAGCGGGTTGTCGCGCGGCAGGTCGGGCATGGGAAAAGTGCCGCTCATCGTGAAGCGATGAGGCGTAAATTTCTCCGGCAGATAGAGCGGCTTCACCGGCGACGGTTGGCTGATGGCGGGCGCGGCGAAGAGGACCTGCGTCACGCGGAATGCGCCGGGCAGATTCGCCACGAGCGCGGCGGCGATGGGATCGCCGTCGCGCGAATGCGTCGCGGTGCCGTCCTTCTCAAAGGAGATCGGGCGCGGCGCGGTCAGCAGTGTGCCGACATCCAAGGCGAGCAGCACGCCGGCGTCGTGCGTGAGGTCGAGCGGCGCCGCGAGACTGACACGAGTGCGGTTCGGATCCCGGGCGAGATGATGCGCGTAGCCTTTCATCTCCGCAGCTCCGATGCGGTAGTGCCCCTCAAGCGCGAGGAAGATGTAGCCAGTCTGCCAGCTCCAGTGGAGGCCGTTGAGATTCGGATTGAGCGGATGGTCGGCGGCGAGCTTCGCCGGGTCCGCAGTGTTCGCCTTCGCATCCGGCCCGACGTGGAAACGCAGCGCGCGATATTTTCCCTCCGGCACGCCATCGAGGCGGATGACGGTGCGCCGCTTCGCCGCATCCATCCACGCGTAGCGGTCCGGCAGTTCCACCCACACGCCATCGTCGCGCTCGATGGCAAAGCCGCTCAGCAGATAGCTGAGCCGCGTGACGGAGAGCGTCTCACCCGCCGCGTTCTGATAGCGCAGCGAATCGAGCAGGAGCGGCCCGTCGTTGAACGTGTGCCGCACCGCGATTTCCAGCGTCGCGGCGAACGCACATTTGGCGCTGAGCGCTGCGGCAATGAACGCAAGTGAGAGGCGGCGAAGCATCCGGGTGCGGGTGGTTCATTGTCCGGTATATGCCGGATCGTAGGGTGCCAAGCTTGTGCGCGATACTTTGTAAAAGCGTTTGGCGCCGGGGCCGGGCGTGTAGGCTCCCGTTTCAGTCACCGCGGTCTGGGTGGCATTTGCCGCTGCCGGCAGGGCCGGGTCGAGCGTGGTCCACGTGGCGAGATCGGGCGATGCCTCCACTTTGTAAGTGCCGCCCTCGACGCTGTTCCATGTGAGCGTGACGTTGCCGTTGGCTGAGTTTGCCGAGGGGACACCGCTCCATGTCTCCACGATGTTTGGTCCGCCATTGAATAACAGCACCGCGTCACCGGGGACGGTCGGCGCATTCCCGGCATTCGGTGTGCCGTAGTATTGCTTGCCCAGCATGTGCGGGAACTCGGTGTTGCCGACGGCGTCGAGTGTCACAAAGTAGGCATAGGTGCCGCCGGGAAACTCAGGCGTCACGCAGGTGCGCCCGTTGTATGTATCGAGATCAAAACCCACTCCCTGCACCTGGCCGAGGTCGCCGAGGAAATCGTAGTCGCCGCAGTAGCGGCCGAGGGAATACGTCGTCACGCCGCCAGGGCCTGTGGTCTGGTAAGTCGTCGCCGGGCCATATTGCGTGGCCGGGAGCGTGACCGGATTCGTATTGCCTGGGTTGGCAATGCCGAAGACCGCCGCCGCCCACTTTGGCATCGTGACGCGCCCCGTGACGCGCAGGTCTTGCGTGCCGCTCTGTCCGTTGCGCAGCACGAAGCCCGTGCGCATCCGGCGCACGGTGCTGTTTGGATCGTTCGCGGTGCCGTAGCCGTAGGGTCCGTAGATCGGGTAGCCGTCGTAAGCCCAGCCGAGGATCGGCGAGTGATGCAGATTCGAGGTGTCTTCCGTGTAGGTGTAAGTGTTCGTCGCGGCATTGTAGGTCGCCTGCACATTGTCCCCGAGTTGGTGGCGCAGCGCCTTGGGCTGTGCGTGGTAGTGATACTGCCCGTTGTTCCCCGGCTGATGCGCAAAGCCCGGGTCGAACGTCACGACTTCCACCGCGAGCGCGTCGCGCGACCACCAGCCGTCGCCATTCGCGCCCATTTGATCCGTGCCGGTGACCGACGGGGTGTTCGCCGTCTGCTTGAATGAGAACGCATCGCCCAGATCGTAGATCGCCACCCCATTCACCATCATCCCAATCATCCCGCCCGGATGCCGCGTCTTCGTGGCCGCAGGCGCGGGATTGCGCGTGATGCGCACCTGATAATCCCGCGCCAAAGGCCAGAATCCAAACAGCCCACCCGCATTGTTGAACCACGGCCCCATCGTGTAGGAGCCAAAGCCGCTCGCATTGATATACACATCCGTCGCCGTGTAGCGGATTCGCTGCACGTCCGCATACGCCGGCACCGTCTGCGCCGCGCCACCGGTGTTGTTGTTCGTCACGCCAGCCGCCGGCCATGTCGTCACCGGCGTCGTGAGCGTGCCGCTCTGGATCACGCGGGCCAGCACGCCGGAATTTTCCGTGAACCACGACGTGAGAATCGGGTCTGCATGCACCGCGCTCGCGCAAACGAGCAAAAGGGCGGAAAGGCGGGAGATCGGGAATCGCATACGGTGACTCTGAAGGCGCAACCTTAACACAGGATGAAGCCGCGTCCTTTTTTCAAACGGACGCCCACATTCCAAACCGACGGCTACGGTGCCTTGCTGCAGAGCGTCACCATCCCTTTGCCCAGCGCATCGCCGACGAGGAAATACGTCTCCGCATTTCCAAACTCGTGATGCCCGTGGCCGGGATTCGGCGAGTCCTCGGGCTTGCGGACGAAGTCGTGCGTGGGGACGAAGATCACATTGCCCGCAAACTCCGGCCTCGCCGCCGCGGCGGCCTGGGCCTTGCGCAATGCGTCCCAACCGCCGTCGGCTTTCACCCACGGGCCGGTGAGTTCGCCGATGACGACCGGCAGCTTCGGCGACTGGAACTCGCGCCGCACGTCGTGGATCAGGTTCGCGAGATTCTGCTCATACTCGGGCACGGCGGTCTTGGGATTCACCCCGTCGTTCCAGCCCTGATACCACACGAAGCCCGCCAGATCGTAAGCGCCCTTGGACTCCGGGAAGTCCGTCGCGATGGCCGCCAGCGCCTCGCGGACCTGCGCGATCATCAGCGTGTAATAAGGCCCCACCTCGCCGCCCGATGACGGCGGACGGAAGTCCTTGAACAGGCTCTTCCCGCCCCAAGCCGTCTTGATGAGCAGCACCGGATTTTCAAAATGGTCGCCGACGACGTGGCCGAATTGCAGCTCCGGCCCGAAGTGATGGACATCGCCATAAACCGAAAATCCGAACGCCAGCAGCCCGGAGAGCAGCGGCCCGCGTTCGCGCTGATAGCGAACCCGCACATCGTCGCGCACCGTCCATTTTCCATCTGCGGTCTTGAGATGACGGAACATCGCCGCCTTCGCCGGATCTCGCATCAGCACCGCCAGCGTGCCTTTGCCCTCGTTGTAATTCTTCCCATCGAGATC
>JBEBGK010000537.1:0-3506 GCA_040081515.1 Chthoniobacteraceae bacterium | reverse complement strand
ACGCATCGGCATCCACCGGTGTCGCGAACACGGTCGCGCTGTTCTGCCGCGCCCCGTAGTCGCTCTGGTCGTAGCCACTGATCAATATCGTCTGCATCGCCGGATAGAGCGTCTCGAGTTCGTCCCGCAAAGTGAAGCCGTCCACCGGCTCCATCACGACATCCGTGATGAGGAGATCGACCCCGCCGAGGGTCGCCGCGTGCTCGTGGGCTTTTTGCGCATTCGCCGCCACGCGCACCTCGTGTCCGGGGAGCGTCTTCAGGATTGCCATGTGCGTCTGGAGGACGCTGGCCTCGTCATCAACCAACAGGATTCTCATTGTTGTTCACTAGTTTGAAAGGGATGTGGGCGGGGGAAATTTCTGCTGCAGGCTCGCCGGGTCCGCCTGCGCATCCTGCAATTCGCCGCGGTAATACAGCCGCACGATGTAGCCGTGGTACTCGCGCCGCTCGCCATTGGGCGGAGGCTGGGGCAGTTCGTACGACACCTCGAGCGTCTCGCTGTCGCCGTCCTTCCAGTCGGCCGGCGGCGAACCCCACCGGTTGCTCACGTTGGCATTGGTGCGGACGATGTCCTTCCCGTTCGCTCGCTCGTAAAAGAGCACGTAAACCTTCATCTCCCGGATCGCCAGGGAGTCTCCCGCCCGGGAAACGATCGGCACTTTCAAGGTCAGCTTCTTTGCGAACGCGGGGTCCGGATCCTCGGATACCTGCACCTTGCCGAGAACCATCTGCTCGCCGTCGGATGCCGGCAAGTGGCCGCCGGGGGTCTCCCGCACGGTCGCCTGCACGGCGGAATCCAGCTTCGATTTCGCCGCGGAAAAATAGACACCCGCCGCGTCTCCCATGCCGATGATCCGTCTCCACTGCTCGGCCGCCTTGTCCGGCAGGCTCATCTTCTCGAAAGTGAAAGCCTGCTCCGCAATCGCCAGCGGATTCCGCGGATCCAGCGACCCGGCGGCGCGGAATTTCACGAGCGCCCCGGCTGTGTCGCCCGTGTTCCGAAGCAATTTGCCCTGCTCGATCAATTCGTTGAACTGCGGATCGACCTTCGGCGTGAACGCACTCAGGGGTACCGGCGTCGGACGCTGCGGCGCGCCGGAACTCAGAGGCGGCGCATCGACAGCCGCACGGGGTGGCTTTTCTGGATCGATGGGGCTCAACCGCGGACCTTGGAACCGGTCCTCCGATGCTTGCGAGAGCGGATCGATGCCGAGCGCCCCGGGATCGTCCGGCGGCGGCACCTCCGCGATCAGCTTGGCCACATCGATCGACAGCGGCGGCTTCCCCGCCCCATCGCCGGAGGAATCCTCCTCCGCGGCGCCGATGTTCTTGAAGAAGGCGATCGTCACGCCACCCAGTTGGAACACCGCAATCGTCCCCAGAATCAACGCCGCCAGCGCAAAGGTCCGGCCAAATGACTGGCTCTGGATGGGTGGCTGGGGACGCATGTTCGATTTGGCCTGCGACCGTAGTTGTCCGCCAGAGGGGTGTCAAACGTGCGGGCGACCCCGGACTCGATCCGGGCGTGATTAAACCGAGTCCATTCTTAGCACGTCATCGCATTCTTATTCTTAATCATACTCTCCTTGGGGGCCGTGCCGAGCCCGGGGGATTAAGAATAAGATTACGAATAAGAAAAAGATGAAGGAGGAGCATCCGCACGGACGGAGATTGCCGCGCGCTCCATCACTCCAGACGCCCTTTGACTTCACGTCCACACCACGCTATCGCAGCCAGCGTGAATCGTCTGTCACTCATCATCGCCGCCATCGCGTTCGCCGCGGCCGCCGCATGGGCATTGCGCGCACCGTCCCCTGACGTCGCCTCGGAGAAGTCGGGCGGAGCCGCAGCCTGCTGCCATCAGGCCCCCGACCGGACGTCGATGCTCCAGGCAAAGTAAGATCGCTACCGGCGCGCGAGGCACGTCGTCCATTTGCCCTTCCGCACGACCCGCTCGAAGCGGCAGCCCTCCCGCTCGAACGCAGCGATCACCTCCCCGCCCTGGGCGTTGAGAATTCCGCTCAGGATCAGCCAGCCGCCCTTCTCGATCGCAGCCGCGATCCGCGGCGCCGCCTCGACCAGAATCGTGCTGAAGAGATTCGCCATCACCACCCGCCATCGCCGGGCGGATGTGTTGAAGTGGCGCGCGGCCCGGCGAAAGACGATGCCCCGGATCGCATTGGCCGCGGCGTTCTCCCGGGCGACACGGATCGCCGTCGCATCAAAATCGCCCGCCTCCACTTCCCTCGCGCCGAGCCGCCTCGCGGCCAGCGCGAGAATCCCCGTGCCTGTGCCGAGATCCAGCGCGTCCCAAATCCCCTCGCGCAAAGCCGCCGCGACATCCGCGAGCAGCCGCAAGCAGGTCGCCGTGGTCGCGTGCTCGCCCGTGCCGAAGGCCATGCCCGCCGGCACGAGCAGCACCGGCACGCCCGGATGTCCCTTCGTCGCAGCGGCGCGTTCCTTTTCCGACGACACCACCAGCAGCCTGCCGCGCACCCGCAACGGCGCACGCGCCTCCGGCTCGATCTCGCGCGCCGTCATCGGCTTCGACACGCGCACGGTTCCGCCGAATTCGCGGACGAGACGCTCCGCATCCGCGCGCCGGAGCTGATGCCCCTCGATCCGCAAGGCCCGCGATCCCGGGCGCTCGATCAGCACGAGATGCTGCCCCAGCCACGAAAGCCGCTCCTCCCACGCATCCGCGAGGTGCGTCGCCGAGACCTTTTTCCACACGAACCGCAGAGCCTTCTCCCCGCCACAGGAGCGCCCGCCCACTGGATCACGCTTCTTCATCACGTCCTCGCTGTGTCGTCGTCCGCGCAGCCGCTACTTTCGCCGGAAAATGATGATGTGTTGCTGCGGGAGTTCCTTCCGCGTCTCAAGCCACTCCATCTCCGGATGCAGCGCCATCTCCTTCTTCACCTGTGCCTCGGACATCTTGTGGACTTCCTTGATCGGCACCGTCGGATCCTCCGCGCGGAATTCGACGAACACCAGCCGGCCGCCCTTTTTCAAGGCCGGCACCATCTTCCGCATCATCTCGTACGGGAGCTCGAACTCGTGGTACACATCCACCATCACCATCACGTCGCAACTTTCCGGCGCGAGTTTCGGGTCCACCTCCCCGCCCAGCACCGGCTTCACATTCGGGATCTGCTTCAGGCGCATCTTCCGATCGAGCATGTCCAGCATCTCCTGCTGGATATCCACGCCGTACACGATCCCGTCCGGCAGAATCTTCCGCGCCATCCGCTCCGAGAGATAACCGGTGCCACACCCGATGTCCGCGACGTGCATGCCCGGCTTCAGACCGAGCGCCTCCACGAGCAGGTCCGTCCGCTCCTCCTCCTCGCGCTCGGGACGTTCGAGCCAGCCCGCCGCCTGATGCCCCATCACGTGCGCGATCTCGCGGCCCATGAAAAATTTCCCGATGCCGTTCCGGTCATGCACCTCGCGCCGCTCGTAAAGCGGCTCCGGCAGCTTCACGGCCTCCTCGGCTCCGGC
>JBEBGK010000030.1:0-13102 GCA_040081515.1 Chthoniobacteraceae bacterium | reverse complement strand
TCATGGCCTACCTCGCGGGCTGCCTGCGCGGAACCGGAGGCGCCACTGATATCGGCGATGCCTCCAGCCAGTGCCTTGCGCTCTTCACCCTCGCGGTCGGAGGACACCCGCAGCCCGCATATCACGAACTCTTCTTCAACAAGCGCAACCAACTGGATGCGCAGCAGCGGGCATGGCTCGCGCTGGCCATTCTCGAATCCAAGGGTCCCGTTTCCATGGTGGAGACGCTGCTCACCGAGACGCCGCTGGCGCAGGATGACGCCGGCTGGTGGTGGTGCAGTTCGCGGACAACCTCCACGCAGCTCATGGCATGGACGAGACATCGGCCCGAGGCGAAGTCCGTGGATCGGATCGTGAGCCAGCTGCTCTCGAATCGAAAACACGGCCACTGGTACACCACGCAGGGCAACGCGTGGGCCGTGCTCGCCCTCGGGGAGTTCGTCGAGCGCGTCGAGCGCGCGCAGGCGGAGACATCCGGGGAACTTGTCTTCAACGGTGAACGCCACACATTTCGTCTCGGGCCAAATGCCCTCTGCCAGACGATGGCTTTTCCTTTCACGCCCGGCGCGATTCCGAAGCTGACGCTGAGTCATTCCGGAACGGGACCCGTGTTCACCGATGTGACAGTCGAAACCCAGCCCGCCCAGATGCCTCCCGCGCGAAGCGATTCCGGATATTCGATCCGCCGCTCGTACCAGAAGATTCTCGATGACGGCACCCTCGCTGATTCCAAGGATCTCCGCGTGGGAGACCGCGTGCTGATCACCCTCGATGTCACCGTTCCCCGGCGGGCGGATTACCTGGCCATCGAGGATCCGCTGCCAGCGGTATTCGAGGCCATCAATCCCGACTTCAAGTCACAGGAGACCGCCGGGGCGAAGCTCGCCACCCAGCCGTGGGCGTGCAATTTCCGTGAGCTGCGCGAGGATCGTGCGCTCTTTTTCGTGGATCACTCCAACCAGGGCGAGCACACCATCCGCTACCTCGCCCGTGTCCGCGCAACCGGCAGCGCCACAGCACCTGCGGCGAAGGTCGAGGAAATGTACGACCCTGATCGTTTCGCCACGAGCGACACCCGCGTGATCACCAGCAGGAAGTGGGACTGACCGTGGCACGAATGCCGGTTGCCGCATCCAGCGTCGTGTGCATAAGTGCGCGCCTCACGCGTCCACTTCTCATCGCCATTTAGAAAACCCATGTGCGGCATTGTTGGTTACATCGGAAGAAATCAAGCGGTCCCAGTGCTTCTCGACGGGCTTCGTCGGCTCGAATACCGGGGATACGACTCGGCGGGAATCGCAACACTCGCCGGGGGCACGATCCAGACCCGGAAGCGCATCGGCCGCATCGCGAACCTCGCGGAACTTCTCCAGCAATCGCCGCTCGCCGGCGACACCGGCATCTCCCACACCCGCTGGGCCACACACGGCGGCGTCACGAACGAAAACGCACATCCTCACTTCGACCAGGGCGGCAGGCTCGCGCTCTGCCACAACGGAGTCATCGAGAACTACGCCACCCTGAAGGAGCAACTCATCCGCGAAGGGCACACCTTTACCGGCGAGACCGACACCGAGGTGCTCGCCCACCTCATCGGAAAACACTACGACCAGCTCGGCGGCGCGCCGACCAAGGTGCGCCTCATCGAGGCGCTCCGCGAAGCCCTGCGCGGCGTCGTCGGCACCTACGGCATCGTGCTCGTCCACGTCGATGTGCCCGACGTCATCATCGGTGCGCGGCGTGGCAGTCCGCTCGTGCTCGGCATCGGAAAAGGGGAGAATTTTCTCGCGAGTGACGTCAGCGCGATCGTGGCGCACACGAGGGATGCCGTTTATCTGAAGGACTTCGACCTCGCCGTCATCGAGCGCGACAACTTCGAGATCAGCAGCCTCCTCGGGGGAGCCAGCGGTTTCGAGGTGACGAAGGTCGAGTTTGGCGCCGATGACGTGAGCAAGGGCGACTACCCGCACTACATGCTCAAGGAAATCTTCGAGCAGCCGGAGACGATCCGCGATGCGATGCGGGGCCGCCTGTCCCGCGAGGAGGCCACGGTGAAGCTCGGCGGACTCGGCATGACGCCCGGCGAACTGCGGGACATCGACCGCATCATCATCACCGGCTGCGGCACCGCGGCACACGCGGCAATGTGCGGCGAATACATCATCGAGGCGCTCGCGCACGTGCCAGTCGAGGTCGAGTTTGCGAGCGAGTTCCGCTACCGCCAGCTCCCGCTGCCCAGGAACACGCTCGTATTCTGCGTGAGCCAGAGTGGCGAGACCGCCGACACGCTTGCCGCGTTGCGCGAGGCAAAGCGAAAAGGCCTGCGCGCGCTTGGCATCTGCAACAATGTCGCGAGCACCGTCGCCCGCGAGAGCGACGGCGGCGTGTACATGCATGCCGGGCCGGAGATCGGCGTCGCCGCGACAAAGTCCTTCACCTCGCAGGTCACCATCCTCACGCTCATCGCGCTGCTGCTCGGGCGCATCCGGCACCTCAGCACGACCGAGGGATTGCGCATCATCGAGGAACTCGAGGCACTGCCGGACAAAGTGCGCGCCATCCTCGCGCAGAATGAACACATCAAGGTCATCGCGCAGAAATACGCGAAGGCCACGGCAATGATGTTCCTCGGCCGGCAGTTCAACTACCCCGTCGCCATCGAGGGCGCGCTGAAGATGAAAGAGGTCAGCTACATCCACGCAAGCGGCCACCCGAGCGCGGAGCTGAAACACGGCATCATCGCGCTCATCACGCCGGAAGTCCCCACCGTCGTCATCGCGCCGGAGGACAGCGTGCTGGAGAAAAACATCAGCAACATCGAGGAAGTCCGGGCCCGCAAAGGCGCCATCATCGCCATCGGCACCGAGGGCTGCACGAAACTGAAGAAGGTCGCCGACGACTTCATAGGAATCCCCGCCTGCCCCGACTACCTCTCGCCGATCCTCACCGCGATCCCGCTGCAACTCCTCGCCTACCACACCGCCGTCGCCCTCGGCTGCGACGTGGACAAGCCCCGGAACCTTGCGAAGAGCGTGACGGTAGAGTAACCTCCAGTGATGGCCTCGCTCACCCTTCCCGCAATGCCGCGGCTGCCGCGCACGAAGCGGCATCCTGCATTGCTTACGTCCGAGGAAGTCCTCGACTGGCTCCAGCCCGGCATTCACGCCGACCTCATCGGCGGCTTTATCCACATGCACTCTCCCGTTTGTTTCGATCATGCCAATCTCACGAACTTTCTCGACCACTTGCTCCGCTGCTATCTTGAGGAAGAACAACTCGGCACACTCCACCGTGAGCAAATCGCCGTCCGCCTCAGCCCGCGTGAGACTTTCATGCCCGACCTCGCCTTCTTCACAAACGCCCAGGTCTCACGCTTGCCCGAAAGTCACGCGCCCTTCGCGCCCACATTTGTCTGCGAAGTCCTTTCCCCGTCCTCAGTGAAGCGCGACACCGAGCAAAAGTTCGCCGCCTACGAACTGCACGGCGTGCAGGAATATTGGGTGCTCGACCCGCGCAAACTCGTCCATCGCTTCTACCGCCGCCATGTGGACGTGCTCGAGGAATTTGCCGAGGGAGCCGAACGCATCGAATCCGTCAGCATCCCCGGCTTCTGGGTGAGACGCGCGTGGCTGAACCCGGACAAACTCCCGACGGTCAAAAGTTGCCTCGCGGAAATCATCCGCTCGCGGAAGCGGCGGTGAACGCTGCGACGTGGACAAGCCCCGGAGCTTGGCAAAGAGCGTGACCGTGGAATAGCGCGCGAAGAACTATTTCTTCGGCGCGCCGAGGCCCGCATGGGCCTTGCGGATGAGCTGCTCATTTTTCTGCTCATGCAGTTTCCGGCGTTCGTCAGATGTGAGCCCATCAACGTCAACAAGGCGTGCCCCAATGATCAACGCGTGGCGTTTCACCTTGCCGCCGCGCGCGGATGCCTTTTCGCCGCGGGCGAGAGCCCGATAGGGAATTGCATCCTGTCCATTCATCACGGTCAGGTTGGTTGCCACATTCAGTTCAATGTCGTGTTCGGCGTTTGGACGCCCGAGTCGCGCTTCATACAAAATCTGCATGTCCACAGCCTCACCGTCGGGGCCGATGGTTGGTTCCACTTCAAAAGCACTGCCGCGAGAACCGTTGAGCTTCGGGAGTTGGGCAGTTTCGTTTGCCGAGGGATTGGCGGGCTTCGATGCGGGCACGGCAACTGGCGTGCGGTTCTTGTCGCTCTCTTTGATGAGCGTGACTGCCCGCTGTCCGTTTCTCGTGGCAATCATCTGCGAATCCAAGAGCTTCAATGAATTGCCAGCAAGCTGGCGGAGTTCGAAAAGATGACTCGGCTTCGCGCCCGCGTCAGCGAATTGATCGTCCTCGTATTCCCAAAGAGTCGCGGTGATTTCCAAGTGCGTTGGTCTACCACCACAAAATGGAATTTCGACGATTCGTTCGATGGTATCCTGCATCTCGGCTGAGGCGGTAACCACCAGTGCGTCGCTGTCTTGCAGAAGAATCGCCTCGGAACCCGGTAGTTTCTCGACGCCGTTTGCAGCAAGATATGCCCAGACGTCGAATCGTCTTTCACCATCTGCTGCGGGGCGCAGTTCTTTCAGCTCGCTTCCGGGTGGGAGCTTCGATTCACCCGGCTCAAACGGGCCTAAGCCGAATAGCCCCGCCGGCACATGATAGACACGTGTGATGAGCTTCGCCTTCTCGTCTTGTTTTTGCGCCTGCTCTGCGTGCAAGACTACGAGTGTCGCGAGGAACACGACCGCTGAAAGTCTGGCGAGGGGCGCGTTCATGCTGCGAATGTGACGCAGGGATCGCGCGCTGGCAATTCGGGTGAAATTGAAAACCGTCCGGCTCCGCCTTCGCGCCCGCCGCGGCTTCGTGGTTCCCATTTTCGCCCGCGCGAATACGCCCGCCGCGCATGAGCCTCTTCATCACCGGCACGGATACCGGCGTGGGCAAGACTCGCGGGGCGGAGATGCTCGTGTGGGCGTTTCTGGCGAGGACGCTCTTGCCTCCCGTTTCAATCGGGCTAGCGTCCATGCATGTCGCTGCTCGAACGCATTACCATCAATCCCAACCAATGCGGCGGGCGCCCCTGCATCCGTGGGATGCGCATCCGCGTGAAGGACGTGCTCGAAATGCTCGCGGCCCGAGTGCCCGAAAAGGAAATCCTCGAAGACTTTCCCTATCTGGAGCCGGCGGACATTGGCGCCTGCCTGCAATACGCCGCCGTGCAAAGCGACCACCCCATCCTCACGGGTGCGGTGAACGCCGGGTGACCGGCTGCCGACGTGCGCTGGATCGTTGATGCCCAACTGCCGCCTGCGCTAGCCGATCTTCTGAGGCAGCGCGGACATGACGCCGCGCATGTGGAGGAAGTTCGTCTGCGCCATGCGGAGGATGATGCCATCTGGCAGTACGCGTCGGAGCACGGGGCTGTGATTGTCACCAAGAACGAGGATTTTCCGTCGCGCGCATGGGCGAGCCGCACCGCTCCAGCGATTGTATGGCTGCGCATCGGCAACGCATCACGCCGCGCCTTGCTCCGCTGGCTGGAACCACTGCTGCCCGAAATCGAACTCCGGCTCACCCAGGGTGAAAAGGTCATCGAAGTTCGCTGATCAGACCCGGCGCATATGAGCATTTTCGTCACCGGCACCGACACGGGCGTGGGCAAGACGCGTGTGGCGGCGATGCTTGTGCGGGAGTTGCGTGCGGCGGGGGTGGATGCGGTGGGATTCAAGCCGATTTGCTGCGGCGGGCGCGAGGATGCGGAACTGCTCGCCGAGGCCTCGGGCGCGGCGGTGGCGCTGAATGATGTGAACCCCGTCTGGCTGCGACCGCCGGTGGCGCCTTACACGGCGGCGATGATCGAAGGGCGCATGGTGGATCTCGCACTGGTGCGGGCAAAGTTTGCGCAACTGCGTGCGACACACACGGCGGTGATCGTGGAGGGTGCGGGCGGCTGGCTGGTGCCGGTGACGCGGGATTTCTCGATGGCGGATCTCGCGGCGGAATTCGCGCTGCCGGTTCTCGTCGTGGCGGCAAACAGGCTCGGGGTGATCAATCACACGCTGCTTACCGTCGCGGCCATCCGATCGCACGGGCTCCGCTGCACCGGCGTCCTTCTGAATCAGCCGCTGCCGCCTGCGGATGACGATGCGGCGGTGGTGACGAATCCCGGCGTGCTCGGCGAGTTGCTCGATGTGCCTCTCCTTGGCGAAGTGGCCTTTGGCGCGAATGCCTTGCCGGCAGGCGTCCTGGAGGCATTACGCTAACGCCGCACGGATCGCCGTCTCCAGCTCCCGATGCTTCGCGTCCTCGATCACGGCGGTGTATGCCGTGTCCGCCGGCGGCTCCGGCAATTCGATCCACGAGCGACAGCCGCCAAACTTCGGGGAATCCGGGAACACAAACGGCTGGCTCATCCTTTCGATCCGCACAAACGCCACGCTCACGCCCACCTTTCCCTTCTCCTCCTCATATCGGAATCGCTTCTCGATCTCGCTGTCCTGCCAGACGTGGAACGGAGCGAGACGGTGGACCACGTCGAGGTCGGCCACGTCCTGCGTCCACTCGACCCGGGCGCGGAGGTTGATTTCGTGCTGGCCGTCGGCGCGCTGCGCGGGAAGCGCGGTGCCGGATGGCAGCTTGAGCTTCGCGACCTGCTCGTGGAAGAGCGTCGGGAACAGGAAGAACTCCGGGTGTTGGAAGCGGAATCCCGCGCGACCCTCGGCGATCCCGCCCTTGCGAATGATGATGCTCTGCGCGCCCCGTCCGAGCGCGTTGCAGACGAGTGTCCATTCTTTGAATCCGATGCTCATGGATTCCGAATACGGGATTCGCACCAGAGCACGCAAGCAACCACGTGAAATCGGCGTTCATCCTGCACTTGCTCCCGGCCCGGGCTGCTCCAGACTGTGCGTGAGTGCCTTACCACATCGATCTGCATTGCCATTCCTGGTTCTCCGCCGACGGCGTGAGCAGCCCGGAGGCATTGATTGCCAGTGCCAAGCGCAAAGGCCTGCATGGCTTCGCCATCACCGATCACAATACCTGCGACGCGTATCACTACATGGTGGACAAGGGACTCGCGCGTCGCGACGGCCAGCCGGTGGACGGATTCCTTGTCCTTCCCGGAGTCGAGGTTTCCACGGCCGACGGTCATCTTCTCTGCATCGGCGTCGTGCTGCCGCAGATGAAAGGCGCGCCCGCCGCCGAAGTGGCGCGGTCCGCGAAAGCCCTGGGCGGGCTGGCGATCCCGGCGCATCCCTACGACCGCTTTCGCGCGGGGATCCGGGAAGCCACGCTCGATATACTCGAAGTCGATGCGATCGAGGTCTTCAACGCCGCGATCTCATATCACGGATACAACGCCCAGGCGCGCGCCTACGCCGAGCGGCGCAAACTGCCAATGATCGCATCGAGCGATGCGCACCATGAGTCCGCGATCGGCGCGAGCCACATGATCTGCGACACCGGGGATTTCAGCGTGCGCGGCATCCTGGACTCGGTCCTCAAGGGCGCGCGGCGGCACGAGCAACTGCTCTCCTTCCGGGACAAACTGCGGAAGACGATGAACAACTGGTTCCGGCTGCGCAGTCAGCGGACCTATACCGCGAGCGCGTAGCAGCACTTCGACAAGCCCGGCGGCTACGACAGCCGCACCGCGCGCGTCTTGTCCAGTTTCAGGACGTCGCCCGGCTGGAATGCGGGCGTCGCCTTCGCATCGGCGAGCTTTTCGCCGCGAAGCTGAACGCTCCCCTGCTCCACCAACCGGCGGGCATCGCCGCGCGATTTCGTGATCTGGAAACACTGCGCAAACGCCGCGACGACCACGCTCACGATGTCGGCACCCACCCCGGTCAGATTCAGCTCCGGGAGATCGGCACTCCCAAGGTCCTTCTTGGAAAAGCGGACCTCGAAAGCTTCACGCGCCCCCTTCGCCGCATCGCAGCCGTGGTAGCGCTCCACGATTCGCGCGGCGAGCTGCTTCTTGGCCTCCATCGGGTGAATGTCCGGCACCGCCTCGAAGAGGAGCAATTCGTAATACCGCGCCATCAGCGCGTCACCGATGCTCATGAGTTTGCCGAACATCTCCTCCGGCGCCTCCGCAACACCGACGTAGTTGCCGAGGCTCTTGGACATCTTGTTCACGCCATCGAGCCCCTCGAGCAGCGGCAGCAGGAAGACCACCTGTTCCGGCTGCCCTTCCTCGCGCTGGAGGTCGCGCCCGACGAGACAGTTGAAAAGCTGGTCCGTCCCGCCGATTTCGACATCGGCCTTGATCATCACCGAGTCCCATCCCTGCATGATCGGATACTGGATTTCGTGCAAGTGGACCGGCTCGCCGTCGGCGATGCGCTTCTTGAAGTCCTCCCGCTGGAGCATCTGCTGCATCGTCACGCGGGCGTTCAGCTTCATCACCGCATCGAAGGTCATCATCTCAAACCACTCGCCATTGAAAACGACGCGCGTCCTCGCCGGGTCGAGAATCTTGAATGCCTGCTGCTTGAACGTCGTGGCATTCGCCATCACCTCGTCGTGCGAGAGCTGCCGGCGCGTCTTCGAGCGACCGGAGGGATCGCCGATCATCGCGGTGAAATCGCCGATGATCAGGATCGCCTGGTGCCCGAGATCCTGGAACTGCCGCAGCTTCGAGAGCCCGACGGTGAAGCCGAGATGAATGTCCGGCGCCGTCGGATCCACCCCGAGCTTCACATTCAGCGGGCGCCCGAGCCGGAGCTTCGCGAGCAGTTCCTCGTCGGAGATGATCCGGGCGGAGCCGCGCTTAAGGATGGAGAGCTGTTCTTCCGGTGAAGGCATTCGTGCGAAAATGAGCGCGCCTAGATAGTCGGGCAGGGCCGGACTGCAAGGCAGGAGTCGCGCCCACCGGGGCCGGCGCGGCTCAATTCCTGTTCAGCAGGGTCTTGACGTCCTGAATCGTCAACGGCTTCAGGTCACCCGACCAACTCTCCCCGCCGACGCGATTGCCGCCCATGGGCATCGCCGCGCCGCCCTTGTTGTCGAGTTCCCCCTGCCTGCGGCCCTGCACGAGGAAAGGCCGGTCGCCTCCGGGCAGGGCGCGAGTCGTGGATTTCTTGCCTGCCTCCCAGTTTTCCTTGGTGGCATACGATTTCGAGCCGGCCGTCATGCGGGCGAACCAGGACTCCTTGGTCGGCGATTCCTTCGTCGCGTAGCTCGTCCCGGAATCCCACACGCCCTTCGTGCCGAATTCCCGGGTCGCAAAACTCTTGGTCCGCGTCTTGTCCACAAAGTGGAACTCGTTCGTCCCCGCGCCTTTCGTCGAGAAACTCCGCCCGCTGCCGAAATTCGCGGAACTCGGATTGAACTCCTTGGACGCGTTCGGGCGCAGGATTTCCTCCTCCCGCGTGCGGGGCTGCGGTTCGGTGGCCGCGTTCAGCCGCGCCTGCTCATGCGTGCGGCTGTTCCATGGCAGCGGGATGCTCTTCATGGAAGAGCATCCAGCGAACAGCAATGCGATGAGCGGCAGGAAACGCATCGCATCACCGTTGCCAGTGGAGACCTGTCCTTGCAAGGTCAACTTCCCGGCTTTCTCCCCTGCGAGACGGAGTTCGCGCGCTCCCAGATTTCGAAGGCAGCCTCCCGCTCGATGGAAACCTGGGACACTGCGAGAAAACGCTCGAGGACCGTCTTCGCGCCCCGCGCATCGTTCCCAGCCAGACACATCTCCGCGGCGCGACGCGCGAATTCCCACGAAGCGGGGCGCAGGGCGGCCGCCCGACCGAGGTGGTGCAGCGCCGCACCGGCGTCGCCTCCGGACTCCGCCCAGTCCGCGTAGAGTGCAGCGAGTTGCGGAGAGGCGTCCGGCACCTTCCGATCGGCAAGCGATTCCAGCACCGCCGCAGACTCCTCAAAGCCGCCCGTCTTGCGGGCAAGGGTGCGAATCCGATCGCAGGTGATCGGTTCGGGAAAACCTGCTCCCGCGGAGATGCCGCCCACCGCCGAGACCAGCGAGGGCTCACCGGCGATCAACGCCAGTGCATCCCGCATGCCGCCACGTCCCTCGAAGAGCGAGAAAAGCGCGAGCTTCAGTTCATGCGACGCAAGCGGGGACAACCCGAACTCGCCCGCCGCTTCACTCCAGCGCGGCAGTTCCCCGGAGGCATCGAGGTAACCGACCAGCGCATCCAATTCGTGGCAGGACGGCTCCTCGAAAGCGCGCCGGAGAAGCAGACGCGCCGCCGGGAAATTCTTTCGTGCAATCTGGACGCGCGCCAGCCCCGCGAGCACGGACGATGGCGCAACGAGGGCGCCTTCCCTCATCGCCATCACCAGGAAGCGACGGGCCTCCTCCGGATCCCCGACGTCCAGCCATACCTGGCCCAGCGCCTCGGCTCCGCCGGGGAAACCCGCGAGCCAGTCGTGCCGCCGGAGGACCGAGCGCGCCTCTTCGCGCGATCCCTGTGAATCCAGCAATCGCGCCCACTCGAGCGTGCCGCGGGCAAGCGGCCACGAGCGCCGCGCATTTGCCTCCGCCACCAGCGGACGCAATTCGGGCCGGTGCGTCTTCCGCAGCACCGCGTCGATCCGCTCCAGCATCGCGCCCGACACATCGCCTGCCGCGAGGAGATTCCGGCAGGTCTGCCCAGCCGCCAGGACATCCCCCTTCGCGCACTGGCGGCGGAGCAACACGATTCCCGCCGCGGAGATGCCACGACCGTCAGCCCATGCTTGCGTCACTTCCTCCTCCCACTCCTTCTCGATTCCGAATCGGTGACAATAGCGATCGAAGAACTCGAAATAGGACTCGCCCAGCACGGGTTGGGCGGCTGCCAGTTCGCGCATCCGCACCCGCGTCCTGGCCAGCAGGCCTCGCTCGGGCGGGAGGCCTGGGATGGTCAGCAGTTTCGCACGCGCCTGCATCTGCGCCTTCGCATCCGTCGCCCGCGCCACCGCGCTGATCAGCACGCTTCGCGCAAGCCTGCCCTCGCCCCGGAGACCCATCGCCTCGGCAAGCGTCATCGCCGCGTACACGGATCCGCTGCCCGTCAGTTTCTCGAACGCCGCGAGCGCCTCCCCGGTCCGCCCGTCCTTGTAATAGAGCACGGGCAGTTGCGTATCGCCGGAAGCGCCGCCCCGGACCCGGACCTCGATCGCCTCGCGGAACTTCCCCTGCTTCTCGAGCATCTGGGCCAGCGCCCCGCGTGAATGTGCGGTCCCGCCGTCCATCCCCGCAAGGCGCATCCATGCCGCATCAGCCTCCTCCGGTCTCCCCGCTCTCTCGAAAAGCTGCGCCTGACGGTAGAGCAACCTCAACTCGCCGGGATTCCGCTCGACAGCCCTGTCCATCAATTCGACCGCCTCCCGCACCGCGCCACGCGCCTCGAGCAAATCCGCAAGCTCGAGCGCAAACTCCCTCGGAGTCGTGTCGTTGCCGGGGTTGATCCGCTCATCGAGGCAGCGCTTCCGTACCGCCTCGGCACTCGCCGCGTCATCGGCTGTCCGGCAGCTCTCGATCAATTTCCGGAGCAACGCGGGGTTCTGCAAATCCCGCTCCCAATTCCGCAGGAACACCCCGACAGCCGCCCCGCCACCACGCTGCGACTCGATGGCCTCGCCGAGCTTCGTCAGATATCCGCCGCCCGGTTGCAACCGGAGCGTTGCGAGCATCTGTTCCCTTTCGACCTTGCCGCCGAGAAGATAGGCCAGCGCATCGCGCTGAGCCCGCCAGCGTACCGGCAATTCTTCCGGCGACGTCCGCCGGCTCCAGCCGCCGCCGCCTCCTGCGGCACCCGCCTCCCGCACCGGCTGCTGCGCCTGCATCGTCACGAGTGCCTCATCCGCCAGCCCTGAATCCCACGCCACCAGCGCAAGCCCTGGAAAATTCCACTCGAGCAATTGCGCGCCTGCGCCAGTCGCGAAACTCAACGCGCGAGCCGCGGAATTCCCATCGTCCTGCCCCGGAAGTCCAAGCGGCCTGCGCGCGAGCAGTGAATCCAACGCGACCCGGGCCAGCCCGGTATTCCCTTCCAAAGCATAAAGCAGCACGCGCGTCATCAAGCCATGCAGCGAACGCTCGTCCGTCGTCTTGAGCTTCCCGGCAACGTACGCGGCACGCTGCGTCTCCGGCAGCAGCAGATATCGATCGCGTATCGCGGCGAAAACCGGGGCATCGAATGCATCGCCCTCGCCCTCGCCCGCGATGGCCAGCACCCGCGCCGCCTCGTCCGTTTCCCCGAGCGACAGGTGCCACCGCGCCAGTTCCCGACCCACCGCGGCCCGCTGCGAACTCATCCGTTCGAACACGCGCCGCCCGAGTGCGACCGCCTCGCGCACCCGCCCGGCGCGGTACAGTTCGGTCGCCGACGGCCAGAGGCGCGCATGGGCGTCATCGGGAAAAAGGCCATTCATCATCGCCGAACCGACCGTCCCGGGATGTGCCCGCAGCAGCGTGGAAAAGGCCTGCGAAAACAACTCCATTTCCCCCGCGCTTCGTCCCTCCGCGTTCAACCACGCAGCGAGGCGCCCGTAGAGGCCGCTCTCGAGGGCCATCCAGATGAGGGCCTGCCGCGTTTCGATCGACGTCGGCGCATTGCCCGCCATCTCCTCCACAGCCGCCACCACCCGGTCGCGGGCCCCTGCGAAATAGAGCGCCCACATCGCCTCGGTCGGCTGCTCCTCCGGGATCCCCGGCCACGCCGCGAGCCACCGCTCCAGCGAAGCCCCGCCTTCTTTCAGCGCGATCTCCCCGAGCATTCGCAACGCACCGAGACGCAGCCCTGCATCCGGTTCCGCCCGCGATCCGGAATTCGCCCTCCGGGGCAACGCCGCCGCGAACGACACCCGCGCACCGGACCAGTCGCGTCGCAGGCGGAAATCCGCGAACGCACCGCGCTCGCTCCACGGGCCGTCGCCACGATCCGAGGGAAAGAACGTGCCGGCGACCGACTGCGTCAGCTTCATCACCAGTTCGCAGGCCGTCCGCGCCTCTGCCAGATGCCCCATGGCGTACTCCGTCTCGCCCAAATCCGCCGCGGCACGCAGATTCGCCGGGTCGAGGGCGACGAGCTTTCGCAGAAGCCTCGCCGCGACTGCCCGTTCTCCCCACGCCTGGTGA
>JBEBGK010000029.1:0-13129 GCA_040081515.1 Chthoniobacteraceae bacterium | reverse complement strand
TCGCGGGAAAATGGAGCCCGGGCGCGGTGCCATGCGGATTCCAGAGCACCGCCGCCTCGCGCGGGCGGAGCGCCTGGAGTTTCACCCGCTCGCTCCACTTCAGCCCGCGCCGGTTGAAGCGCTCCTCGATCGCGCGCCAGATTTCCTCGTCGTGCTCGAGCTTCAGCCCGAGGAGGTCCGTGACGATTTCCCGCGTGATGTCATCCGTCGTCGGGCCGAGTCCGCCGGTCACGAGCACCACATCGACGCGCGGGAAGCTCTCGAGCAACGCCTCGCGGATCGGTTCGCCATCGGGCACCGTCGCCTGCCGCTGGATGCGCAGCCCGAGCGGGAAGAGTTCGCGCGCGATGAATGCGAGGTGGGTGTTGATGGTCCCGCCGAGCATCAGCTCGGTCCCGGTGTTGATGACTTCGACGCGCATGGATTCGATGCATGGCTTTAACGGGGAAAACGCAATGAGGCGCAATCACCGAAGTCATCGCAGCACCCAGCGCAACGGGCCGCAGGTTCCCGATGCTTCGTCGCTGCACTTGTCAAAGCGCGGGCAATCCCGGGTGAGACGTCCTGTTGTCGCCGGTCGGTGAACAGAGCGGCTGCGGTGGCGCACGAGCCGGCGCTCCATCGGAGTGTCGCTGGCCGACGAAATCACACCGTCGCCCGCTGGAGCACCTGCAGCCACCCGTGCAACTTCTCCCCCATCTTCGGATCGCCGGTCTCCGCGGCGTGGAGCAGATTGTTCAGCATCCGGGCGAGCATCACGCGCACTTTGCACGGCTGGAGGTGATGCGGCTGGAGTTCCAGGCCCTGGCTCTCGAGCAGCTTCTGGCATTCCTCCAATTGCAGCCGTTTGCCGCCGTGGAAGGGATCGAAAAAGACACCGCCGAGCCGGACCACAAAATGCCCCGGCAGACCGACCCCCTGGACATTGAGCCCCGCGCGCCGCCCGACGGCGATGTACAGGAGCGATAGCGTGATGGGATTCCCCGCGCGGTTCACGATGACGCGAGGGAGCAGTGAATTGTCCTCCGAGTAATAATCGTCCTCGTTTCCGCGGAAGCGAAGTTCGCGACCGAGGTAATCCGCCATGGCTGCGGCCTGCTGCACGACCGTCTCCCTGTCCGCGATGCGCCTCGCGAGTTCCGCAGCCCACGCGTCGATCAGCCCGCGCAGCTCCGCGAAATCCTCGCCGGGCGACAGCACCTCCGCGAGCAGCCACGCCGCCGCCTCGATGTCGCAGCGCTCGTCAAATGTCTCGCACAGCATGTTGAATCGCCGCTCCGCATCGTCGCGGCCGATGTGCGCGATGACCTCCTTCAGACGCCGCTCCGTGCGGCCGCTCGCCGACGGGAGCAGTTCGCGCAGATCGCCGAGGATCTGCGGTCCGCGCGCGATGAGCTGATTCTGGACGAGTCCCGCCGTGTCGGACTCCTCGTCGGCGAGGAGCGCCAGGATCGAATCACGCTGCGGGAGCATGACGGATGTTACGAAGAGGAACGCCGCTGCGCAAGTGGCGGTGCGTCCCGGTGCGCGCTACGCCCGCGGATGGGCCTTGTCGTAGGCCTTCTTCAACCGTTCCACGGTGACGTGCGTGTAGATCTGCGTCGTCGAAAGGCTCGCGTGCCCCAGCAGCGTCTGCACACTGCGAAGGTCGGCGCCCGCGTCGAGCATGTGCGTGGCGAAGCTGTGCCGGAGCTTGTGCGGCGAAATCGTCCGCGGGATCCCGGCATGCGCGAGGTAGCGCTTCAACGAGAGCCACACCGAACGCGCACTCAGCCGGCGCCGCGACTTGTTGAGAAACAGCGGTCCGGCGTTCGCGCCCGCGGCCTGCCGGTATTTCTGAATCGCCTCCAGCGCCGGGCCGCCGACGGGAACGATGCGCTCCTTCCGACCCTTGCCGAGGACGCGGACGGTCTCGGTGAACGGATCGACATCGCCGATCGTGAGCGATGCAAGCTCCGCGAGCCGCAGGCCGCTGCTGTAGAAGAGCTCGAGGATCGCCGCGTCGCGCAGCGGCATCCACTTCGGCGCGCGGCCGGATTTCTCCATCGAGAGCGGCGCGCCGAGGAGCGCATCGATCTGCTTCGCCGTGAGGACGACCGGCAGGTTGCGATCGAGCTTCGGGAGTTGCACCTGCTTGAGCGGGTTGTCCTGCAGGCCGTGGCGCTCGACGAGGAACTTGTAGAAAGTCCGCAGGGCCGCGAAGTGCAGGCGGATGGTCGGCTTCGCGAGCCCCGCCTTCATTTTCTCGAAGAGATAGCGCCGGAAATGATCCGCGCGGAGTTCCTTCCATGCCGGTTGCGGCAAGGCTTCGCGAAACGCCGTGAGTGCGTGCCGGTAATTGATCAGCGTCCGCCCCGAGACGTTGCGTTCCACCTCGAGGTGTTCGAGAAATTGCTCTGCGAGTCGGTCGGCGGGCACCCGGTGAGTGTCCTGCGAACGGATGCCGGTGTCGAGCAGCCGCACGCCCTCCCCCGTTCAGGGGACGCGCGAATCCCGCGAATGGCTTGTTGAGACACGGCGCGCCGCGGGATTATCTTCCTGTCATCCACCTCCATGAATTCCCGCCTGCTCTTCCTCGCTGTCACTGTCTCCGGCGCGATCATTCAAGCCGCGCCGGATGCACCAGATGCGAATGAGCCGCAGAACGATTCCAAGGACTCGCCGCGAATGACGAACGTGAAGCCGCTCGTGAAGTGGACGTTCGACGCGGAGGAGCCGGGGACGTGGACGGGGAAGAAGGCCATCGAGCCGCAGGGGCCGCAGAAGCCGATGTATCCGGCGTTTGCAGTGGGGAACAAGGCGGCGTCATTTCTTGCGAAGGGCACATTCATCGCGGTGAAGGAGAGTGATGTGCCCGGGGTGAATCTGCGCTTCGGGCTCGGCGATGCGATCACCATCGAGGCGTGGGTGAACGTCGAGGAAATCAAGGACGGCAGCTATTGCTACCTCATCGGCAAGGGGCGGAATAAGAACAAGGCCTTCGAGGCGGAGAATCAGAACTGGGCGCTGCGGCTCAAGGGCGAGAGCGGCGAGGCGCGGCCGGCGTTTCTTTTCCGCTCGGTGTCGGAGAAAATCGACGGGGAGCGGGATTATCATCGCTGGGTGGCGTCGGAGGGTTTCACGGCGAACTCGGGATGGCATCACATCGCGGTGACTTTCAAATTCGGCCAGGGCGACAGCCTGCGCGGCTATGTGGATGGCAAGGAAGTGAAGGGCACCTGGGACATGGGCGGAAAATCGGACCTCGCCCCGGTGAATGACGCGGACGATGTGGTGATCGGGACGGGCAATGGCGGCGGCGCGGGGAATTCGCTCACGGGCTGGCTCGATGAAGTCGCGGTGTATCGCGAGGTGTTGCCGGAGGCGCTTTTCGCGCAGCGGTATCAATGCGTGCCGCCTGCGCCGCCAGTGGATGTCACGAAGCTGCCCGCGGGCCGTGTGCTCGTGCAGATCTGCGAGGAGGGCGTGCCGGCGAAGAATGCGTGGCCCGCGATGTCGCCGCAGCCGACGGAGACTTTTACGGAGGAGGCGTTCGGGCTCGTCGAGGTGCCGCACAAGTATGTGGACACGGGGGTGCGTGGCGACCGCGCGATTCCGTTTCTGCTGCGCGCAGCGGCGAAGGTGACGCTGCCCGCGGGAAAGCACCGGCTGCTGTTGCGCGGACGCGGCTCGGCGCATTTGCACGTGGACGGGAAGCAGATTCTGGCGACGCCATTTCCCGGCGGTGACGGCGGCGGCCACGGTCACCTCGCGGAGCAGGAAGGATATCTCAACCTCGGGCCGGATTTCCGTTTTGTGCCGCCGGGGAATTCGGAGGCGTGGTGCGAGTTTGAGACGAAGGGCGGCGAGCATGTCGTCGTGATCGAGATGATGGTCGGCGGCGTGATGGGAAAATCGAAGCGGCGGCCGGAGTTGGGCGAGATGGTCGTGGCGTGGTCGCGGCAGGGGAGCGAGTCGTGGGAACTGCTCACGCCCGGCGCGAGCACGCTGCCGTACACCGACACGGCGTGGCCTGCGTACGAAGCGGCCCAGCGCGCGCGGCTCGATGCGATGAACGCGGCGAATCGCGCCAAGCAGCGCGCGCAGCATGCGGCTTACTGGGACGGTCGTCGCAAAGCCGCCCAGCAGTGGCTCGCGAGCACGCCCGAGGTGAAAGTGCCGGAGCCGGTGAAGGGCTATCCCGAGGGCAATGCGATCGATCGTTTCCTCGCCGCGAAAATGGCGGTGGTCGCTGCGCAGAACGATGCCTCACACAAGGGCACGGTCGATTTCTTCCGCGACGTGCTGCCGGTTCTCGAGACGAAATGCTTCGACTGTCACAAGGGCGCCAAGACCAAGGGCGGCCTGACGCTCGACTTGCTCGCCGATGCGCTGAAGGGCGGCGAGTCGGGTGATCCCGCGATCGTTCCTGGCAAGCCGGAGAAGAGCGCATTGCTCGCACGCGTGACTTCGGACGATGTGGAAGAGGTGATGCCCCCCAAGGGCGGGCCGCTGGCGAAGGAGCAGATCGCGACACTCACGAAATGGATCGCCGAGGGCGCGAACTGGCCGGAGTTCAAGACGGACAACATGACGGTGACCGCACTCACGGACGATCTCGCCTTTCTCCGCCGCGTGACGCTCGACACCGTGGGCGTGGTGCCGACGCTCGCGGAGATCGAGGATTTCATGAAGGACACGGCCGCGGACAAGCGCGCGAAGGTCATCGACCGTCTGCTGAAGGACCCGCGTTGGGCCGACCACTGGATCGGCTATTGGCAGGACGTGCTCGCGGAGAACCCGAACATGCTCAACCCGACGCTGAACAACACGGGACCGTTCCGCTGGTGGATTTACGAGTCGCTGCTCGACAACAAGCCGATGGATCTTTTCGTCACCGAACTGCTGCGGATGAAGGGCAGCGAGCGCCTCGGCGGTCCGGCGGGATTCTCGGTGGCGTCGCAGAACGATGTGCCGATGGCGGCAAAGGGGACGATCGTGAGCACGGCGTTCCTCGGCGTGGAGATGAAGTGTGCGCGCTGTCACGATTCGCCGACGGGCAGGAGCACGCAGGAGGATCTCTTTTCCCTCGCCGCGATGCTGAACACGAAGCCCGTCGAAGTCGTGCCGACGAGCAGCGTGTCCGCGGAGAAGTTGACCGCGGGCGGACGCAAGCCGCTCATCAGCGTGACGCTGAAGACCGGGACGAAGGTCGAGCCGAAGTGGCCGTTTGATGAGTTCTGCCAGGAGGCGCTCGGCGAGAAACTTGCGCAGGATGCGAAGGATCAACGCGACCTGCTCGCCGCGCTGGTGACCGCGCCGCAGAACGGGCGCTTTGCGCAGGTGATCGCGAACCGTGTCTGGAAGCGCTTCATGGGCCGCGGCATCGTGGAGCCTGTGGATGATTGGGAGAAGGGCCGGGCGACGCATCCGGAATTGCTAAGCTGGCTCGCACGGGAGCTGGTGCGCGGCGGCTACGATGTGAAGCAGCTCGCGCGGCTGATTCTGAATTCGCATGCGTATCAGCGCGCGACAGATTCCACATTGAAGACCACCAGCCCACTCTTCACCTCGCCCGCGCCGAGCCGGCGCGGCGCGGAGCAGATCGTGGATTCGCTTTTCGCCGCGACGGGGAAGCCATTCACACTCGAGGAGGTGAGCCTCGACATCGACGGACGCCGCGACATGGGGAATTCCATTTCGCTCGGCCAACCGCGCCGCTCGTGGATGCTCACGAGCACGAGCAACGAACGCGACCGCCCCAGCCTCGCACTTCCGCGCATCCAGGCCGTGACCGATGTGCTCGCCGCCTTCGGCTGGCGTGGTGCCCGGCAGGACCCGACGAGCGTGCGCGAGACCGCGCCGAATGCATTGCAGCCCGCGATCCTCTCGAACGGCACGATGAGCATCTGGCTCACGCGCCTGAGCGATGACCACGGCATCACGCAACTCGCGCTGCAGGATCAGCCGCTGGAGCAGCTCGTGGACACGCTCTACCTCCGCCTCCTCACCCGCAAACCCACCGCCGCAGAGCGCGCGCGCTACGTCGCGCATCTCACGCCTGGCTACGATTTACGCGTCCAAGCTGCGCCATCCAACATCACGCCCAGCACCGCACGCCGCCCGGCGAAATACGTCTCGTGGAGCAACCACCTCGATCCCGAAGCGACGCTCGTCCGTCAGGAACAAGAGATCGCCGCCCGCCGCGGTGACGCGCCGACCACGCGGCTCGATGCCGCATGGCGTCAGCGACTTGAAGACGTGCTCTGGGCGCTGCTCAATGCGCCGGAGTGGGTGTTTGCACCGTGAGCGGTTTCAACGAGCTTATCCAACCAACGTAACCCCACCATTCCATCCATGAACCGCCGCCAATTCATCCAATCCGCAGCCGCGCTCGCTGCTTCGCCACTCTTCGGAAACACGCCCGCCATCTCCATGCCGAAGGGCAAGGCTGAGCATTGCATCTTCATCTGGCTCGGCGGCGGCATGGCGCAGATCGACACGTTCGATCCGAAGGCGCTCGGTGACACGAAGGCCGATCCGAAAAGGGCCGGCAGCTATTACCCGTCCATCGAGACCGCGGTGCCGGGCGTGCGCGTGTGCGAACATTTGAAAAAGACCGCGCGGCTCATGGATCGCGTCACCGCGATGCGCACGGTGAATCATCGCGTGGTGGATGAGCACGCCTTTGCCACGAACCTCGTCCACACCGGACGCATGATCAGCGGCAACGTCGTGTACCCATCCATCGGCTCGATCATCGCGCACGAGCGCGGCGCGGCGAATCCCGAGGTGCCGGCCTACATGCTCATCGGCTATCCGAATGTGAGCCGCGGCCCCGGCTTCCTCGGCGCGAAGGATGGCTACGTTTACCTCACCGACACGAATGCCGGGCCTGCAGGATTCACGAGCCCCGATTTCATCACCGAGGAGCGGAAAGAGGCGCGTCTGAGTCTGCTGCAACCGCTGCAAGCGCGCGCGCCGAAGGAATCGAATGTCGCCGACTACGAGACCGCGCAGCGCGAGGCGCTGCGGCTCGCCGGTCTCGGCTTCATGCGCAATATCCGCCTCGACGACGAACCCGCCGCGCTGCGCAACACCTACGGCGGTGAATTCGGCCAGCGCTGTCTGCTTTCGCGGAGGCTCGTGCAGGCCGGAGTGCGCTTCATCGAAGTGTCGCACAATTTGAACTTCATGAACGGCACCGGCTGGGACACGCACAACGAAGGCCAACTCCAGCAACACCTGCTCATCCAGGAACTCGACACCGCGCTCGCCGCGCTCATCACCGACCTCGAGCAAAAGCGGTTGCTCGACAAGACGCTCATCGTAGTCGCGACCGAGTTCGGACGCCCGGCCGCATTCGACGGCCGCGGTGGGCGCGGGCACCAGGGCACGACCTTCTCGATGGTCCTTGCCGGCGGCGGCCTCAAACACCGCGGCGCGTACGGCGTCACCGACGATCTCGCCAAGACGATCGTCGAGAACCCCGTGAGCCTCCCCGATTTCCACGCCACGATCCACGCCGCGCTCGGCATCGATCCATCGAAAGAACTCATGGACGCCTCGCGCCCCGTGCCGATCACCGACGGCGGCAAGCCGGTCGCGGCGCTGTTCGCGTAGCAAGGAGCCGGGGCGAAACGCGCCCGACGGTGGGGATTCCCGCGGCACCGCGCCCGGACGCCGGCTTGCGCGGGCGCTTTCACCGTGATGACCTGAGGACACTCCATGAAAAACCCCATCCCCATCCTCCTCCTGTCCACTGCTCTCCTTCCGCTCACCGGCTCCGCGCAATCCCCCGGCAGCCTTGCCAGCGCGCTGACGTTCCATGCCTCGTTCGACCGCGGCCTCGATGCCGACTTCTCCCGCGGGGACAAGGCCTGTTTCCTCCGCAGCGGCAAGGGCCTCGCGCCGGCCGCGTTGAACGAGGAACTCAAACTCGTCCCGGAGGCGGGGCGCTTCGGCAGCGGACTTCACTTCACGAAAAAGGGAACCACACAGCCGCACTTCAAGGGCGCGGGCGTGCTCGGCTACAATGACAAAAACTGGAGCGCCTCCGTCTCCGTCTGGCTGCGGCTGGACCCCGACAAGGACCTGGAGCCGGGGTATTGCGACCCGGTGCAAATCGTCGGCGACGACTCGAAAAAGGGCTTCATCTTCCTCGAATGGTCCAAGGACGAGACGCCGCGCCATTTCCGCTTCGCCATCCGCCCGTTGTTTCACCTCTGGAATCCCGACAACATCGACTGGGCGAAGATGGCGCCCGAGAAGCGTCCGGCGGTGAACCTCCCGCGCGCGCCGTTCTCGCGCGAGGCTTGGACGCATGTGGTCTTCTCGTTCGAGAACCTCAACGACAAGACGAAGAAGCCCGTCGGCCGCCTGCACATGAACGGCGGACTCAAGGGCACCATCGAGAACCACGACCTCACGCTCGGCTGGAATCCCGACGCCGTGCAGCTCGTGCTCGGCGCGTCCTACGTCGGGCAAATGGACGACCTCGCGGTGTTCAATCGCGCGCTCACCGATGCCGAGATCCAGGAGCTCTTCGCGCTCAAGAACGGCGCTGGCGAACTGCACCCGTAAACGGCCATGCTTCACGCCATGCGACTCCCTTCATTGCTCCTCTCGCTCTGCTGCGCGCTCCTTGCCTCCGTCCCGGCGGGAGCGAAGCCGAATGTCATCTACATCATGGCCGACGAACTCGGCTACTACGAGCCGGGCTTCATGGGCGGACGGAACATCCGGACTCCGAACCTCGACCGGATGACAGCGGAGGGCATGCGCTTCACGAACATGTTCGCCGGCTCCTCGGTCTGCGCGCCGACCCGGTGCTGTTTCCTTACGGGAAAACACAGCGGTCACACCTCCGTGCGGGCGAACGGCGGCGGCACGCCGTTGCGCGCGGATGAAACGACCATCGCCTCAATGCTGAAACCGCTCGGCTACGCCACGGGCGGCTTTGGCAAATGGGGCAATGGCGGGCGCGACTCGACGGGCGTGCCGGAGAAACAAGGCTTCGATCTTTTCCTCGGCTACTACGACCAGGTCCACGCGCACACCTACTATCCGCCCTATCTCATCCGCAACAGCGAGGAAGTGAAGCTCGACGGCAACAACGGCGGCAGCGCCGGCAGGACCTACTCGCAGTACGTCATTCACGACGCGGCGATGAAATTCATCCGCGACAACGCGAAGAAGCCGTTCTTCGCGTATCTGCCCTACACGCCGCCGCACGGGAACTTCGACATCCCCGACAGCGACCCCGCGTGGGCGCTCTACAAGGACAAACCGTGGGCCGAGCCCGCGCGGCGTTACGCGGCGATGGTGACCATGCTCGACCGGCACGTGGGCGAGGTCCTCGCGCTGCTCAAGGAACTCGGCATCGACGACAACACGCTCGTCTTCTTCAGCGGCGACAACGGGGCGAACGACTACTTCAAGTCCGCCGAATTCCCGCGCGGCGTGCATCTCGGGAACAAAAACCCGCAGACCGGTGTCGAGTATCGCGGCACAAAAGGCACGCTCTACGAGGGCGGCGTGCGCATCCCGTTCATCGCGCGCTGGCCGGGAAAGATCGCCCTGGGCGGAGTGAGCGGGCACCTCGGGTATTTCCCGGATGTGATGGCGACGGTTGCCGAAGTCACCGGCGCGAAAGCTCCGGCGGACATCGACGGCATTTCGATCGTGCCTGAGTTGATCGGCGAGGCCGCCGCAGGGCACGGGCAGGCGCGGCACGAGTATCTGTATTGGGAAATCGGCGGATGGACTGCGATTCGTCAGGGCAACTGGCGCGCGGTGAAACCGGCGAAGAAGGAAACGTGGGAACTCTACGATCTCGCCACCGACCCGGGCGAATCGAAGGATCTCGCCGCGACGCAACCCGACATCCTCGCCAAGCTCACCGCGCTCGCGACGAAGGCGCACGAGCCGGTGCGTGAAGGAACCTTTTCCCGCACCGACCGTCACGAGCGCGACCGCCGCGCGAAGTTCGGCAAACAGGATCAGCCGGACGCGCCGGAACTGAAACCGAAAGGCAAGGCCAAGAAGCAAGCCGCCCGATCCCTCCCGGCGCATGCCGTCGCGGGATCCGGCGCCATCGGCGGATAACAACGACCAACCTCCATGAAACTCCTCCCAGTCCTCCTCTTCGCGATCTGCGTCTCCGCACCGATCGCATCCGCCGACGACCGTTCGAAGCCGAACATCATCTACCTCATGGCGGACGACATGGGCTGGGGCGATGCGGGCTGTTACGGGCAGAAGCACATCCAGACGCCGAACATCGACCGGCTGGCAAAGGAAGGCACACGCTTCACCGAGGTCTATGCCGGCGCCTCCGTGTGCGCGCCGTCGCGGAGCGTGCTCATGACCGGCCAGCACCTCGGTCACACGCGAATCCGCGGCAACGCCGGCATGGTCGGCGGAGTCGGCGCGCAACGGCGCGTGCCCCTCGAACCCGCCGACGTGACGGTCGCCATGCTGCTCAAGCAGTCCGGCTACGCCACCGGCATCACGGGCAAATGGGGACTCGGCGAGCCGGACACGGAGGGTATTCCGAACAAGAAGGGATTCGACGAGTGGTTCGGCTATCTCAACCAGCAGCACGCGCACGATTACTACACCGACTACCTTTGGAAAAACACGGAGCGCATGACGATCGAGGGGAACCTCAACGGCCAGGAGAAGGTGTATTCACACGACCTCTTCGCCGGGTTCACGCTCGACTTCGTGCGACGGCACAAGGGCGCACCGTTCTTCCTCTACCTCGCCTGGACGATGCCCCACCAGAAATACGTCGTCCCCAGCCTCGAATCCTACGCCGACAAGGACTGGCCGCAGGATTACAAGGTCCACGCCGCGATGGTCACACGCCTCGACCGCGATCTCGGCCGGCTCATGGCGCTGCTCAAGGAACTCGGTCTCGATGAAAACACCGTGGTCTTTTTCTGCTCGGACAACGGCGGCGTCGATCGCCGCGAAGGCGTGCTCGACAGCGTCGGCCCCTTCCGCGGCCAGAAGGGCTCCCAGACCGAAGGCGGCCTGCGCGTGCCGATGATCGTCCGCTGGCCGGGCAAAGTTCCCGCGGGACAGGTCAGCCACGCGCCGTGGTATTTCGCCGACGTGCTGCCGACGCTGTGCGAGATCGGCGGCGCGAAAGTCACGGGCAAAGTGGATGGCCTCAGCGTGCTGCCGACGATCCTCGGCCGCGCGCAGGAGGAACTGAACACCCGCCCGATGTACTGGGAGCAATACAGCGGGGGATTCCGCCAGGCCGTCCGCACCGGCAAATGGAAGGGCCACTACCTCCCCGCGAAGGACCAGTTCGAGCTCTACGATCTCAGCGCGGACCAGATGGAAAAGAGCGATCTCGCCGCGCAGCATCCCGAGGTCGTGCAAAAGATGCGCGCCTTCATGCAAACCGCGCACGTCCCGTCGCCCAACTGGCTCGCCACCGCGCCGGGGAAGAAAGCGGGGAAGAAAGCCCCACGCTGAGGCGTTTCCGGGGTCATCGAGGAAACACCCAATTCGGGCGGCGGATCAGCGCGGAAAGACCGTAAAGTGAGGTAGCCCAGAAAAGGACAATCAGATGTCCTGTGATCTTCAGGCTGAAGACACGAAGAAGCGGAGCGAACGGGCGCACCATGATGTTGATAATGAATCCTCCGAGCGACTCTAGGATCGCGGATATGCCCTGTCGTGGAGGGGAGTCGCTGGGAAGCTGACTAGAACAGATTGTAGCGCTAGTGAGCAACAACCCGACACTGAACCACAGAAACGCAAACCAACCAAAACGCAGTCGAGCGCTTGACTTCGGAGGGCAGTTTTCGCTCATTGCGGACGTGCAGAAGCGCCTAACATCCTATTCAACCGCAGACTGGCGGCGCATTTTTGCATAGGACGTTGGCATATGGGATCCGGTGGGTTGCGGATGCCGAGGAAAGCGGGCCGGCATTTTACCGTCGAGACCAAACTGGCCTATGATCTTCAGGCATTATCACCCTGTCACTTTGCACTCTCCCCGTGCGAAAAGGCCGCGTTCAAGTGATGCCGGGCGGCACTCCCAATGTGGAGCCGACGACTCGTCGGCTGGCAGGATGGGCGCAGGCGGCGGGATGGCGCGGAGCAAGACGCGCTCTCCGAAGCAAACGCACCGGGCCGACGAATCGTCGGCCCCACATTCCCCGCCCGGCCTTCACTGCACTCTGCAAGGGGGAGACACCTCAGGCCCAAAGCAATCCGCAAGAGAGCCGGACGTTCCGCAGACTGCCCCCGGTGACTTCACCGCGGGCTTGTCCAGCCAGTGTGACCTTTGAGTTCATGGCGATAGACCCCTATCCCAGCCCACGCCCATCCCGCCATGACTCAAAGCCAACTTTGGGGTTAGGCGACGTTGGGTTCACGTTCCGAAGGTGTTGAACCAGAGATATACTTGGCAGTATGCGGACACGAGGGCAGTAATGGCTGCGATGCCGCGCCGCTGCAAACGGTTCTCGTGCTGGTCGAGGCGTGCGACGCCGAAGCGCCGGAGGAGAAAGCAGTATGCTGCGAACGCTGCAACCAAAGGGATGACAATGAGCCAGAGTCCAAGGTCGATCGCGTCCAGTGCAGCTTCGATGGCGTGTGGAAACGTGTGACGCCGGATGGCGCTGATGAATAAGAACGGAATTGCGACGTGACCTGCAAAGACTGCAACTGAACCGGCGATGAGTAAGCAAACCCGTGTCGCCTGCGTCTGTGTCGGTGTCGTGGCATCTGGAATCATAAGACGCGCCCGCAGTCGCCAACGACTCCCAAGCTCAGCGACTCGCGGAGCTGGCGCTGAGTCGCATGGTTAGCACCTGAAAAGGATGGAAATCCTTTGACGGCGGGTGAGTAGCTGAGGGTCCGAGAAGCGTTCATTTCGAGAAGTTTAGCCCTTCAGTTACTCAGGAGGCGACTTGGGTTCTCTTGGGACGAGGCTCCGAGTGGAAGATGACGGCGCGGATGACATGCGGTGGACAGGCTACCTCCGAGGCATAAAGAATGAGAGGACAATGATGAGTATGCCAAACGCTAGGGAAGCGCTGAACAATTGACCGGATTGAGTGGGAGAGTTTTGAACTTCCCTGAGCAGCGATTTTTTCCCCGCTGGCACCACGGCACGCGACGG
>JBEBGK010000536.1:0-3521 GCA_040081515.1 Chthoniobacteraceae bacterium | reverse complement strand
CGAGAGCCCGGCGAAGCTGGAGGAAAAGAAGGCGAAGAGCAGCGCTCCGGACGATCTCCGGAAGCTGATCGACGTGGATGTCTTTTCCATCGAGCTGGGCGCCGGCCTGCTGCACCTCGCGGAGAAAAAGAACGCCGGCGATCTCCTCGACCGCGTCACCGGCGTCCGCAAGACGCTCGCACGCGAACTCGGCATGGTCGTTCCACCCATCGCGATCCGCGACAACCTGGAGCTCGACTCGCAGGAATACCGCTTCCTCATGCGCGGCAAGGAACTCGCCCGCGGCCGGATCGTGCCGGGTCGCTGGCTGGCGATGAACGTCGCGGGCAGCACCACGGCATTGCAAGGCACGGAGACCGTCGAGCCGGTGTTCGGAATCCCCGCCACCTGGGTCACCGACGAGGAGAAACGCACCGCGGAGGTGAACGGCTACACGGTCGTGGACCCCGGCTCGGTGCTCATCACGCATCTCTCGGAGTCGCTCAAGCGCTCCGCGCATCTCGTGCTCAGCCGCCAGGACGTCCAGAGCCTCATCGATCATCTCAAGGAATCGAACCCGACGCTCGTGGCCGAATTGATCCCGGACCTCGTCAACATCGGCATCATCCAGCGCGTGCTGCAGAACCTCCTGCGCGAGGGCGTGCCGATCAAGAACCTGCCGGTCATCATGGAGTGCGTCGCGGATTTCGCGACGGGCACGAAGAACCCGGACGATCTTTCCGAGCAGGTGCGCCGCCGCCTCGGTGTTTACTTCGTGTCGGAATTCGAGAGCGAACCCGGCCTGCTCAAGGCCCTCACCATCGAACCCCGCCTCGAGCAACTGCTCGCCGGCAAGGTCCAGCGCAATCAGTTCGAGGTCGGCCTCGTGCTCGATCCCGCGGTCGCCCAGCACCTGCTCCACGAACTCACGCAGCGCATGACGGCGATGTCCGAGCAGGGGCTCATGCCCGTGTTGCTGACCACCTCGGAGCTGCGCCTTGCCTTCAAGCGCTTCTTCGAGCCGTCGCTGCCGCGCCTCGCCGTGCTCTCGTACCAGGAGCTGCCGCCGCAGACTGAGATCCAGAACATCGGCATCATTCTCGCACCCGCCAATCTGCCACGCATCAACGACAAAGCCGCATGAACACCACCGAGCCATCCCGTTTCCGTTTCATCGTCCGCTCCGCCGAGGAGGCGGTCACCGTGCTCCGCGAACGCCTGGGCACCCGCGCCCGGGTCGTCTCCGTCCGCCAGGTCCAGGGCCAGGGCCTCGCGCGATTCCTTCGGGCGCCGAACCTCGAGGTCATCGCCGAAGTCCCGCCTGAGGAAAAACCTGCCCCGCCGCAAACGGCGGAGCCGGTCGCCGAATCGATCCCCGTCCCCGCCGCCCCGGAGGCGCAACCGGCGCCCGTGCCTTCCTTTTCCACCGTGCCCGAATCCGGGCTCGCATCGCTTCTCCGCGCCGGGGGTCTTTCGGGAGCCGTCATCGCCGGGATGCAGGCGCGGCCGGATTGGAAACGCTGGGAGCGCATGGCGCCCGTCGAGGCGCTTTCCGAGGCCGGCCTCGGGCTGCGCGAGACGTGGCGGAAGCGCACGCCCGCGCCGCTCGGCCAGCGCGTCGCGTTCATCGGCAGCCCCGGCGTCGGCAAGACGACCGCGCTGTGCAAGCAACTTGCAGCGGACGTCATCGTGCATCAACGCGAGGCCGTCGTGCTGAAGCTCGACTTGGAAAATGCGAATCCCGACGACGGGCTCGTGGTCTTCTGCGCGGCGCTCGGCGTCCCGTTTGCGCGCGAGGTCGCGGAGCTGCCGACCCTCGGCGCGCACGAGACACTCTACATCGACGTGCCCGGCGTCATTCCGCGGGATCGCTCGCAGACCGCGCAGTTGCGCGAGGCGCTGAAGTCGATCGAAGCCACCAGCCGCGTGCTTGTGCTCAATGCGGCGTACGACCCCGAGGTACTGAAGAATTCGTGGGCGTGGGGCGCGGAACTCGACTGCTCACACACGGCGTTCACCCATCTCGATGAGCTGACGCACTGGGCGAAGCTGTGGGACTTCATCCTGCCGCCCGCGCCCGCGCCGCTGTTCCTCAGCATGGGCCAGAGCATCGCCGGGGATCTCGAGGAGAATGTGTTCGACGCCGTGCTCGCCCGGACCTTCCCGGCGCCCGCAAATCCGCTCCAGGCCGCCGCATGAGATACTTCCTTCTGCTCGGAGGATTCTGCGGATTCGTGCTCGGCTTCATCGCCAGCCTGCTCGCCGGCAACGCGCCGGCCGACGCATTTCTGCGGGGCGCGGCCTGCTGCGTGGCAGGCGCGCTGCTACTCAGGGGACTGCACCTGATTCTGATGATCTGCCTTCGCTCCCATATCGAGGCCCTCGCCGCTGCGCGGTCGCAGGCGGAAAATCCCGGCGCGCCGGCCAATCCGAACATCCAGACGTAGGCCATGTCCGTCCCGCCCGCCATCGCCGCTCCGCTCGCCGCCACCATGGCCGCGCGCGCGTACCAGTCGGCGAACGACGAGGACGCGCTCGTCGAACAGCATCTCGCCCTCGCGAAGACGACGGTCGATCGCATGCGCATCTACCTGCCGGCCACGCTGGACCTCGAGGATCTCTACAGCGTCGGCGTCACGGGGCTGATGACGGCCGCGCGGAAATTCGATCCGTCGAGAAACACCTCGTTCTCGGCATTTGCCTCCCTCCACATCCGCGGAGCGGTGCATGATGAGTTGCGGAGAATGGACTGGCTGCCACGGTCGTTGCGCGACAAGGCGAAACATTTCCAGCAAAGCATCTCGAAGCTCGAGCAGAAGCTCGGCCGTCCGGCGAGGGAGGATGAGATCTGCCGCGAGCTTTCGCTCACCGCCGCCGAATACGACGCGCTGCTCGAGGAGATCAAGCCCGCCAGCTTCGTGCCGCTCGACAACGAGGCGTACTCGGAGGACTCGGACGCCATCGCGCTCCATGAGATCATCCCGGATGCCAGCCAGGAAGACGCCAGCGCCGAACTCGAGAAGAAGGACCTCGTGCAGGTCGTCGTCCAGCGGCTTCAGGAACTCCCGGAGATGCAGAGGAAGGTGCTGGCAATGTATTATTTTGAAGAGATGCGGCTCGCGGAAATCGCAGCCGCGCTCGGGCTGACGGAAGGGCGCATCTCGCAGATTCACACGCAGGCGGTGCAGGGGCTTCGGGCCTTCATGCAGCGGCGGCTGAAATCGGGGGAAGAAAGCGCTAAAGGCCGCGCCTGAATCCGCCGATGGGATCGGAGCGGCACAGCATCGGCATGAAGTCGGTGCAGTCGTTCTAGAACATGCTCCTGATCATTGGATTCATCATCGTATTCGCTGCCACTCTCGGTGGCTTCATGATTGCCGGAGGCAATCCGCTCGTGCTGCTGCACGTCTCGGAGTTTGTCACCATCGGCGGCATCGCCCTGGGGATCCTAGTGATCTCCAGCTCGGGCCGGACGCTGAAGGCCGTCATGAGCAAAGTCATGGGCGCACTGAAGGGCTCCTCGAAGAAGAGCGACTACATGG
>JBEBGK010000535.1:0-3531 GCA_040081515.1 Chthoniobacteraceae bacterium | reverse complement strand
GTGATTGCGGTCGAAGTTCGGGAAATCGCTGCTCGTGATGTCGAGCCGGATGCGGTGGCCGGTCTGGAACTCGTTCAAGGTGGGGCGCAGCTTGATGCGATACTCCACGACTTCGCCGGGTGTGAGCAGCTTCGGTTTGTCGAGCCCGTCGCGATACCGGGCGCGCACCATGCCGCTGGCGATGTCGCGATTCGTGCCATCGGGCGCGACGTCGATGAGCTTCGCAAAGAAATCCGTGTCGGGCGCGGACGACGCGGCGTGGAGGACGACCTCGGGATAGCCGGTGACTTCCATCGGCGCCGTGAGCGGATCGCTTTGATACACGAGGATGTCCGCACGCTTCGCGAACGGTGCCTGATCGGCGGGAAGCGTGAACATGTTCTCGCTCCAGAGCGTCGGCACGGGGTCTTTCGGATCGAAGCGATAGCTGTCCTGCGCGGCGGACGCGGCTTCGCCCGTGAGACGTCCATCGCCAGCAGGTGTGTTCGCCTTCCCGCTGCTGTGCAGGAAAAGCGTGTGCGCTTTCGCACGGCTCGGCGGCCACTCCTGTTCATCGCGCCACTGATTCCGTCCCATGACGAAAATGCGCACGGGCGCATCCTTGTTCACGCCATTCGCCCTCCCATTCAGCCAATAATCGAACCAGCGAATCTCCGTCTGCACGATGTCCATCGCGGCGGATTTTCCAAAGTCCACACTGCCCACCTTGCTCCCGCCGTGCCCCGTGTGACTCCACGGACCGATGATGAGCCGCTGCTTTCGTGCCGCCTCAGTCTTCCCGACACGTCGCATGGCGCGGTGCATCTCGATGCCGTCGTTGCAGTGATCGAACCAGCCGACGATATCGAGATTCGGCACCGTGATTTCCGGACAACCCGCCAGCAGGTTCATCGGATCGCGATGCGGCTCACGCATCCAAGCCTCGACCGCCTCCTTTTCATCCTCGAAGACATTCTTCGGCAACTCGAACCACGGAAGGAAATGCAACAACCGCTCGCCCTCGCCGTCCTTCCACAGCTTGGCCGCTTCCGCCTTCGTCTTCACGCCTTCCGCGCCCGAGCGCAACCGCATGTCCGGCGCCATGCCACAGTAGAACCAATTCAAGCGCCGCCCCGGTCGAATCGTTCCCGGCCCTTCCAGTGCGCTCATGCTGGAAGGAATGGAGTGCGCCGACATGCAGACAAGTGACGGCGGACGCAGCGGCGCGAGCTTCCATTGCAGGAACGCATTGTAGCTCGCGCCAAACGTCCCCACTTTCCCGTTCGAGCCCGGCAGCTTCGCCGCCCACTCGACCGTGTCATAGCCATCCTCCGCATCGTGCGTCTCGAAGCGATAATTCGACTCCCATTTTCCATCAGAAGCATAGCGCCCGCGCGCATCCTGCTTCACCACGATGTAACCCGACTTCACATACGCATCCGGCTTGCCCGTCTCCTTGTTGTAAGGAGTGCGCAGCACCAGCACCGGATACGTTCCCGCCTCATCCGGCCGGAAAACATCCGCGCGCAACACGGTCCCATCGCGCATCGGCACATCCACATTTTTCTCGCATCGCAGTGCGTGCGCCGACGTGGACAGCGCGAGGAAAAGGAGAGCGCAGAGGTTGATGGTGGCCTGGTTCTTCATTGTCTTCGGTGTCCGGTTGCTTCGAGGAAGAAAACGATGAGTCCCTCACTTTGAAATCTTGGCTGGCTTCTCAGCGAGCGTTGTCTTCGTCAGCGCGCTGGGTTTGTCGATGCCGAGCGCTTTTTTCACCGCGCCGTGCCATTGGCGGGTATCGATGTCGTTCGTGAAAGCATACATGCCTTCGTCGGGGCCGGCCCAGTCGCGGTGGGCGAGGAGCATTAGTTCCCGGCGCTCACCGAGTTCGTAGCTGCGTTTCAGCAAGGCATCGCGCTCAGCAGGATCGTTGCGGGTGGCTTTCACAGCCACGGTGAACACCATCTTCACGCCGAGCTCGGTGAGCTTCCGGTAGTTTTCGAACAGTTCGAGAACCACTTTCGTGTATTCGTGGCCGAAGCGATGAAACCTCACGCGATCGGCGTATTCCCCGGCGGGAACCCTGGCCTCGGCGGCCTTGAGATGTTTCTCCGCTTCCTCGACGGCGCTCGGCGGGATGAGCCGGCCCCAGGCGGCGATGATGTTCGCGTAAGCGAGGCCGGTGGCGTCCACGACGCGATCACGCTTGGCCCAGTTGGCGTCCAGCGAGCGGCTGTAGGTCTCGAAGTAGGCTTCCATCTCGCTGGCCACGGGACCGTAGGCGGAATCGTAGAAGTCCCGCATGAGTTTCGCCCCATCGCGCTTCGGGTCCCACATCATGTGTGTGATAGCCCACATGTTCGGCGCCTGGGTCGCGAACGACTTGCTGCCTTCGCCGTACGCCGCGATGAACCCGAGGCGGTGGCCTTCGGCCAGATTGTTGATGATTTGCTGGTGATGAATCCACGGCAGATCGTGGAAGTAATGGCTGCCCCAGCCTTCACGGATCACCATCTTGATGCCGAGCTTCTGCCAGCCGGAGACGGACTCGCACCACTCGCGCAGGTTCTCGGGGTCGCGATGCGCGGCACATTGGAAGGCAAAGGAGAGATACAGGTTTGGCTCCAGCTTCGGGATCGTCAGCGGCGGCTTGAAATAGTACGTGTAGGCAAACATGCCGCAGCCCTTCGCCGGATTTTTCTCCCGGACGCGCCGTGCCACTTCGTTGGCATAGGTGAACATGCGGTCGCTGAGCTGCGGCGTCCTCTTGTCGTAGGCCAGCACGCCGGGCACATCGAGAGCCTTGCAGCGCTCGCATTCGCAAAAGCCGCCGCCGTCGCTGGGCGAGATGTTCATGATGTCTGACTTTCCCGCGAGCACGTAGTCCACCATGCGTGCGATCACCTCCGGATGCGTGGTGCACATCTGCGGCGGGCGGCGCTTGCCTTTCACCAGCGCAAACCACTCCGGATGCTCCTTGAACGTCCTGTCATTTTTCAAATCGAACGCCGCGCCCCAACTGTGCCCGAAGATCGCCGACTTCACCCAGCCGAGCCGCGCGCGGCGGGTCCACTTGCGCGCCGCGTCGTTGAAAGTCTTCGTGTGGTAGATGCTCGGGTAGCCCATTTGAATCGAGCGGATTTCAAACGCCGGCGTCCGGCGTTCATCGAGCGCCGGCACCTTCGCCTCCGGGTCCGACGGCACATGCTCGCCAAACTCGCCCGGCCAGAACCAGCGCACGCCGAGGTGATCCTCCAGCAAGGTGTAAACCGCGAGCATGCTGCCCGCCTCCGTGCCGATGGCCCACGGATCGCCCTCCGCATCGCTCCCCGCGAGCACGAGACCGGAGGGCACCGTGCGCAACATCCACTCCTCCATTTTCCAAGGCCCCGGCGCTTTCCCCAGCGCGACTTCCGCCGCGCCATCGCCAACGAAGAACGAAGGTCCGGTCGATTTCGAGAGTGCAAAGACACTCGCTTTCACGGTCGCCACCTTCCGGCCCGTGATCCGGCCCACGTAACCCGCCAGTTCTTCCGCTGCCGCGCACTGTCC
>JBEBGK010000534.1:0-3541 GCA_040081515.1 Chthoniobacteraceae bacterium | reverse complement strand
GTGCTCTACGTGACCTTTGACCATCCGCTGCTGAAGCTCGCGGGGCTGGACGCGGTCTTGCGGCTGTGGCGTGCGACGGAGGAGCGGGAGCCGGGGCTGGAGTATTTGTTCGTGGATGAAATCCAGTTTCTGCCGCACTGGCAGACGTGGGTGAAGCATCAGGTGGACTTCCAAAAGGAGCGGCGCATCGCGCTGACGGGATCGGCCACGCCACTGGTGACGGAGGAGCAGGAGAGCGGTGTGGGCCGATGGCACACGATCCGGTTGGCAACGCTGTCGTTTTACGAGTTTCTGCGCATCCAGAAGCGGCCGGAGCCCGAGTTGCCGGAGGTGCCGTCGCTGGGGCGGCTTTTTGAATGGAGCGAGGGAGATTTCGCGAGGGTGGGCGAGGCGGGGGAGCCACTGGCGGTGCATTTTCACGAGTATCTCCAGCGGGGCGGCTTCCCCCAGTGCGCGCTGGCGCCAAGCGTGACGTGGGCGCAGAAGCTCCTGCGCGAGGACATCGTGGACAAGGTGCTGAAGCGGGACATGACCGCGCTCTTTGGCGTCCGGCGCGTGGTGGAGCTGGAGCACACTTTTCTCTATCTCTGCCTGCACGATGGCGGCCTGCTGGACATGCAGGCGCTGTGCAAAAATCTGGCGGTGAAAAAGCCGACCGCGACGAATTTCATCGAGCTGCTGGCGGCAGTGCATCTCATCCACAAGCTGCCGCCGCTGGGCTACGGCAAGGAAGTGCTGCGCGGGCGGCACAAGGTGTATCTGGCGGATGCGGCGATCAGCCCGAGCGTGCTGTCGAAAGGGCGCGCGCTGCTCGAGGACGCGGCGCTGCTGGGGCGCGCGGTGGAGACGGCGTTTTTCAAGCACGTCTTCACGCGCTTTTACGATGTGAATGTGAACTTCGCCTACTGGCGCGGGAAGAAGGACGCGGAGGTGGACATCGTGGCCGAGGTGCAGGGGCGGCTGGTGCCCTTCGAGGTGAAGTATCGCGGGCAGAGCACGGGTGCGGGCGAACTGAAGGGGATGCGGGAATTCTGCGCGACCAAGGGCGTGAAACGTGGCTACGTCGTGACTCGGCAGTTTTCGGATTTCGGCGTGCTGCGGCTGAACGAGCGCGGCGTGGAAATCGAGCTGCTGAAAATCCCCGCACCGCTCGCGTGCTACTGGCTCGGGCGGTCGGAATTGAAATCGGCAAACCGGACGGAGCCATGAACCTCAACGAGTCCGTCGGGCATATGAGCGAGCCTGCGGTGCTCCTCGAGATGCGCGGGATCGTGAAGTCGTTCCCCGGAGTGAAGGCGCTGCGTGGTGTGGACCTCAGCCTGCGCGTGGGCGAAGTGCTCGCACTGCTTGGCGAGAATGGCGCGGGCAAGAGCACGCTGATGAAAGTGCTCGGCGGCGCGCATCGCGCGGACGAGGGCGCGATCACAATCGATGGGCGCGAGACGCCGTTTGACTCGCCACAGGATTCCCGGCGGGCGGGCGTGGCGGTGATCTATCAGGAGTTCATTCTCGTCCCCGGCCTCACGGCGGTGGAGAACATCTTCCTCGGCCAGGAGGTGACGCGCGCGGGATTCGTGGCGCAGAAGCAGGAACGCGAGCGGGCGGCGGCACTCTTCAAGCGGGTCGGCGTGGAGATCGATCTCGATGTCCCGTGCCGCCGCCTCACCACGGCGCAACAGCAGCTCGTCGAAATCGCGAAGGCGCTCGCCTTTGATGCGCGCATCATCGTCATGGATGAGCCGAGCGCGGCGCTGACTTCGCACGAGGTGGCGCGGCTGTTTGAAATCATCCGCGACCTGAAGCGCCACGGCATCGGCATCATCTACATCAGCCACCGGCTCGACGAAGTCTTTGCCATCACAGACCGAGTGACCGTCCTGCGCGACGGCAAGAACGTGGGCGAGCGGCCCACCGCGCAGATCACGCGCAACGAGATGATCGAGCTGATGGTCGGCCGCGAGCTGAAGGATGAATTCCCCGCGCGCACCTCGGCCATCGGCACGCCGCGGCTGGAAGTCTCGCATCTCACGCGTGGTCGATCGGTGCGCAATGTTTCGTTCACCGTTCGCCGAGGCGAAATCCTTGCGCTCACCGGACTCGTTGGCGCGGGCCGCACGGAGACGGTGCGGCTCATCTTCGGAGCCGACCCGCGCGAGGCGGGCGAGATCCGGCTCGATGGCAACGTCCTCGCGATCCGCTCGCCTCGGGATGCGATTGGCGCCGGTATCGGCCTTCTGACCGAAGACCGCAAACTGCAAGGGCTCGTGCTTGGCCATTCGGTGCGTGAAAACTTCGGCCTGCCGAATCTCGATCGGCTTTCGACCCGCGGCTTCGTGAAGCTTGGCCGCGAACGTGAGGAATTCGGCCGCTACGTGGAGCAGCTCAAAATCAAAGTGCCGAACCAGGAGGCGCGCGCCGGAAACCTTTCCGGCGGCAACCAGCAAAAGGTCGTGCTGGCGAAATGGCTCGCGCGAATTTGCGACGTGCTGATTTTCGACGAGCCCACGCGCGGCATCGATGTCGGCGCGAAATACGAAATCTACCTGCTGATGAACGAGCTCGTCGCCGCGGGAAAGGCCATCGTGATGATCAGCTCCGAACTGCCCGAGGTGCTCGGCATGGCCGACCGTATCCTCGTGATGCACGAAGGCCGCGTGACCGGCGAAATCGCCGATGCCCGCCGCGCGACGCAGGAGCAAATCATGGAACTCGCACACGCCTGACCGTATGAAGAATTCCCGCTTCCTCACCGACTACGGCATGATCTTCGTGCTCCTGCTGCTGTGCGCATTTTTCAGCGTGGTGACCTACAGCGACCAGTCACCCAAAGGCGCAGCAGCCGCGAAACAAGTCGTCACCGCCATCGGTCAGCAGTTCGGCAGAACACCACGCGTCCTCATCGCCGCGAGCGACCAACCCGATGATGCGGCGTTTGCCGCGAGCATCGAGCGCGAGCTCACCGCATCCGGCGCGCAAATCCTCGTGCCGGTGCGCGGCGAACCCAAGGATGCCCGCGAGGCGCTGGTGAAAATCAACGCATCCGGCGGAAAGCTCGACGCCATCGCCTGCACGCAAGTCACCGGCGCATGGCTCGTCTTCTCCGACTTGAAGGCCGACTTCCCCGCGCTCGGCGAACCGCGCGTGATCACACCGCGCAGCTACCGCTGGCCGAATTTCCTGAAGTCCGAAAACCTGCTGAACATCGCCAACCAGATCGCCGTGATCGCCATCGTCGCCATCGGCATGACGATGGTCATCATCACCGGCGGCATCGATCTTTCCGTTGGCAGTCTGCTTGCGCTGTCCGCGGTGCTTGCGGCGCGGTTCATCCGCGACTTTGCCGGCGGTGTGAGCGCGTCCTTCGGCGGGATGCTGCTCGCGTGCATCGCGGCAATCGTCCTTTGCGGAATCATCGGCGCATTTTCGGGGGCGATGATCACGCGCTTCGCCATCCCGCCCTTCATCGTCACGCTCGCGATGATGCTCGTCGGCAGCGGGCTCGCTTACATCCTCGCCAAGGGCCAGTCCATATACCAAATCC
>JBEBGK010000533.1:0-3545 GCA_040081515.1 Chthoniobacteraceae bacterium | reverse complement strand
GCTTGATGGTTCCGAGCCGTTTCATGCGCGACCACGTCGGGAGCCAGTCCAGACGCCGGCAACGATCGCGGATTTCTCGAAGAGTCATTGGACGATGTCGGGAGTTGCTGATGCCGCGGTTCCAAGCGGCAGAGACGTTCGTATCCGGGGGCGCCCGACGTAGCAACCTCGATTCACGCACCGGCGACGCATCCCCGGGCGCAAGGCTGGCATGGCAAGGCAACTTGATGCCCTGTCGTACGCCGCCGGCGTCTGGAACTCCCTGCGCCGCCCGCCACTTCGGCTCCAAATAAAATACCGCTCCCGCAACACTCGCCCTAGCAGCCCTTATCTTGATGCCCACTGCCGACGTGGCTCCAGCGGATGCTGCGTCGTGGTCCCACGAAATGGAAATGAGCGTCGGAGTCCACGATGAAACCCTTCGCGTCGATTTTCATTCCTTCGGACTCCAGCCGCTTGCGCTGCGCGCTGGAAAGGCCCGGGGCCATCTTCGGACTCAGCCGAGCATCCGAACTCACCACCCGATGCCACGGCAATGCCGCCGATTCCTCCTCGGTGAGCCGCCTCATCACGAACGCGACGTGCCGCGCCGTCACGTTCATGTGCACCGCGATGGTCCCATACGTCGTGAATTTTCCCGGCGGGATCAGTCCGACCAGGCGGATGACTTCAGCGCGTATTCGGGCAAAGGCGGCGGACTTGGGCTTCGGCATGAAGAGGTGATGAAGCTGCGCGATTCGCGCCATGCGCGCAAGGCACTCTCCGGCCTCGCCACGATCATGAAGCGCGATACTTTTCCCTACGTCTTCGCGATGCCACTGCTCAACCGAGAGGCGTTTCAGCCGCAATCCTTCCGCTCCCGTCCATCCCCATGAAAATCATCGCAGCCCTCATCCTCGCCTCTCTCGCGGTCGCCGCCTCCGCTACGCGACGAATTGTCCGTGCAGGAGTTCAAGGAGCCCGGTCCGAAAACACCGGTGGCCGCAGAGAAGAAGAAGCCGAAGGTGTGAGCCGGGTGCTGCGATGAGCGGAAGAAATTTGTCCAATTTCGTCGCCTGCGGGCGTTGATCAGTAAGTATCCTTTTTGCATCCCATGCGCCGCCTTTTCCTCGCCCTCCTTCCCATCGCCACTGGCGCGTGCCTCCATGCCGATGACGGTCCGGATGCGCTTTTCGTGCGGCGTATCGAGCCGCTGATTCAGGAAAAGTGCATCGCGTGTCACGGGAAGGATCGGGAGAAGATCAAATCCGACTACGACATGACGACGCGGGAGGCATTTTTCCGCGGCGGCGAGAGTGGGAGCGCGGCAGTGGTCGCTGGGAAGCCGGAGAAGAGCCCCGTGTATCTTTCCGTCCTCCGCACGCACGACGACTGGGAGCCGATGCCGCCGAAGGAAAATGACAAGCTGACCGCGGAGCAGGTCGGGTGGATCAAGGAATGGATCGCAGGTGGCGCGCCGTGGCCTGATGACGCAAAGCGCAAGGAACTCGCGAACCTCGCGGACAAATGGGCCGCTGAGGAAGGCGTGCCCATGAAGACCAGCGGCGGTCTCGGCCTCGCGTGGACAAACCGGCGTTACAAGCCGGAGAGCATGTGGGCGTATCTGCCGGTGAAGAAGCCGGCGGTGCCGGCGGTCAGTGCTCAGTCCTCAGTGCGCAGTGCTCAGAGTTCAGAAAGTGCGGCCAATGCGAAAGAACTGAGCACTGACGGACTGAGCACTGAGCACTCCGCCGCGAATCCGATTGATGCATTCCTCCTCGCAAAAATGCCACCGGGAGTGACGCCCGCGCCGCCAGCGGATCGCACGACGCTCATCCGGCGCGCGACCTTCGATCTCACGAGCCTGCCGCCGACGCCGGCGGAGGTCGATGCTTTTGTGAACGACACGCTGCCGGAGGAACAGGCATTCGCGAAGGTCATCGAGCGCCTGCTCGCATCGCCGCACTACGGCGAGCGGATGGCGCAGCACTGGCTCGACGTGGTGCGCTACGCGGATTCGTCGGGCTTCGCCAATGACTACGAGCGCGGCAACGCGTGGCGTTATCGCGACTACGTCGTGCGTTCGTTCAATGCGGACAAGCCTTACGACCGTTTCGTGCGCGAGCAGCTCGCAGGCGACGAGATGGCGGAAAGTAACGCGGACAATCCTGTCCGCGGAGGCGCGAATGCGGACAAGAGTGTCCGCATCACAGAGAACTCCGAACTGCTCATCGCCACCGGCTTCCTCCGCATGGGTCCGTGGGAACTGACAGGCATGGAGGTCGAGAAAATCGCGCGTCAGCGATTCCTGGACGACGTGACAAACAGCACGGGCGAGACCTTCCTCGCGCACTCGCTGCAATGCGCCCGCTGCCACGATCACAAATTCGATCCCGTGCCGACGCGCGACTACTACTCCATCCAGGCGGTCTTCGCGACGACGCAGCTCTCGGAGCGTCAGGCACCATTTCTCCCCGTCGAGAACGTGAGCGGATTCGAAGAGCGGAAATACCTCCAGTCGCGCCGCGTCGAGTATCTCGCCATGTTGGGGCAACTCGACGCAAAGCTCGTCAAGAACGCCGAGGGTTGGTTCCGCGAAAAGGGCGTGGACCCTGCGAAGTGGAATGCGGCGATCGAGCAGGCACGCGGACAGAAATCCGCCGGCAAACGCCGCGCGTTCGATGGCCTCTTCGACAAGGCGCGCAACGCGATGGTGACGCAGGGAGTGCCGGAAGACCAATACCCGCCGAAGCTCTACGGCTTCACCCCGGCGGACTACGGCAACGAACGCGTCGCGCGCAAAGGTCTCGAACGCCTGGGCTGGGAGCTGGATCGCTACGAGCCGGTCGCGCTGGCCGTGTACAATGGCCGCACGCGCGTGATGAAAACCGTCTTCGCGCCGGTTCGCATGCCGGCGAACCGCATGACCGAGGGTCAGCTCGAAGAGACGTGTGTGCTCACCGGCGGCGATCCATTTTCATCCGGAGAAAAGGTCAAGCCCGGCGTGCTCAGCGTGCTCGGCGAGGTGCAGAAGCTCCCGATCCCCGCGGCCATCGAGGGCCGGCGCAAGGCATTCGCCGATTGGGTGGCGAACGCGGAGAACCCGCTCACCACACGCACGATCGTGAATCGCATCTGGCTCTGGCATTTCGGTCAGGCGATTGCGGGCAATCCGAACAACTTCGGCTCGACCGGCAAGCGTCCTACGCATCCGGAACTGCTCGACTGGCTCGCGGCGACCTTCGTGGAGCAGGGCTGGTCGTTCAAGGCGATGCACCGCGTGATCATGACGAGCGAGGCGTATCGGCGGAGCACTCAAGGAGGGGCGACATTCCTGTCGCCCGGCAAGGAGGGAGCCCCAGCGCAGGGGCACGCCGGCCGCCCCGTTACCCCCGCCTCGGCGCCAGGAATGTCGCCGCTCCTTGAAGCGCGACCTGCCCCTGCAAGTCGCGAAGACGCCGAGAAAGGCTACGCCGTCTTCAAGCCTCGCCGCCTCACCGCCGAGGAAATGCGCGACGCCATGCTCGCCGCGACGGGAGAGCTGAATCCGACGCTCGGCGGCATCC
>JBEBGK010000532.1:0-3551 GCA_040081515.1 Chthoniobacteraceae bacterium | reverse complement strand
CCCTGTCCGCCTCGCGCTTCTCCACCTTCGCCTTGATGGCGTCGCGCTTGTCGTGCGCCAGCTTCCCTTTGCCGACGCCGAGTTCCACCTTCACATGGGCGCCCTTCCAGTACAACCGCAACGCCACGAGCGAAAGGCCCTGCACCTGCACCTTGCCGAACAGCTTGTCAATCTCCTGCCGGTGCAGCAGCAGCTTGCGCCTCCGCTTCGGGACGTGCTGCTCGAAGCTCGCCTTCTCATAGGCCTGGATGTCCAGATCGTACAGCCACACCTGCCCGTCCTCCACGCGCGCGAAGGCGTTCCCCACATTGGCCAGGCCCGCGCGGATCGACTTCACCTCAGTCCCCTTCAGCTCGATGCCCGCCTCGTAGCGGTCGAGGATGTGGTACTCATGGGAAGCCTTCCGGTTCACCGAAATGTCGGCGTCCATCCGCTTCCCTCCCTTTCCCGCCCCCGGGGCGGCACTCACTTATTCCTTCTCCTCGTCCTTCTTCTTGAGCTCGAAACCGAGCTTCCCCTCGATGATCTCGGTCAGAGCGATGTCCGACAGACCCATCTTCGGGCCCGCATCCACCATCGGGCGGTGGCCGGCGGTCAGTTGCCGGACGCGTTTGGAAACGACATTCACGAGCACCTGCACGTTCGGGATTTTCTTGGCGGCTTCTTCAACTAGATGGCTCATCATGGTGGTCAGTTACAGGCGGTTGCCCCGGAAAAAGGGGTCGGGAGGGTGGTGCCCTGCCGTCGGATTGTCAACAGAAGTTTGGAAACTTGTCGCGCTCCCTAAAAAGCCGGGTCGGCGGACCGGGATTGCGCGGCAAGTCGGATGCCTCCAGATTCCGCCCAACACACCCCGTCATGAAGACCATCTGGACGCTCCTCTTTTTCGCGCTCATCGCGACCACCGTCGGCCTCGCGCTCATGTTCGTCCCCGAATCCGGCAGGACGGACAAATTCTGGCTGAGCATCGGCGCCATCGCGTTTGCCGAACTCTTCGTCTGGGTCGCCTTCACCTTCCGGGCGGCGAAGCGCGGCGAACAGGCGGCAGGCCTCGCGAGTGCGACGATGCTGACCAGCACCTCCGTGTACCTCGTTGCAACGCTTGCGCTCGGCGCCGTGGCGCTGCTCGTCCCCGTGCTCGGGTTCAAGGTGCTCCTCGCCCTGCACATCCTCGCGCTGCTCGCCTTCGCATTCATCGCGGGCATCTCGGCGATCGGCACCCGGGCGCTCCAGAATACCCGCGAGGCCGGCGGCCCGCGGTGACGGCCTAGCTGAGCGCCGGATTCCCGTAGAGGGTGAATCCGTTGTTCCGCTCGATCTGCACGTCGAACACCTCGCCCACGTGCCGGTCGCTTCCCTCGAAGATCACGATCTTGTTCCCCGGCGAGCGGCCCATCAGCCGGTCGGGATTCGTCCTGCTCGGGCCTTCGCAGAGAATCTCCACCCTCCGTCCCACCAGCGCCGCATTGCGCTGCATCGCGAGTTCATCCACGACGGCCAGCAGGTCGCAGTTGCGCTCCTCCCTCACGCCCTCGGCGATCTGCGCCGGCATCGTCGCCGCCGGTGTGTCGCGGCGCGGGCTGTATTTGAAGACGAACGCGTTGTCGAACCCGACCTGTCGCACGACGGCGCGCGTCGCCTGGTAATCCTCGTCGGTCTCTCCGGGAAAGCCGACGATCGCATCCGTGGTGATCGCGATCTCCGGCCGCGCGGCCCGGAGCGCATCGACGAGCGCCACGTATTTCTCCACCGTGTAGCCGCGGTGCATCGCCTTGAGCATCCGATCGCTGCCGCTCTGCAAGGGCAGGTGCACGTGGGCCATCAGTTTCGGCAACCGCGCGTAGCACTCGATGAGGTCCTCGCGGAAGCCAATCGGATGCGGTGAAGTGAAGCGCAGCCGGCGAAGGCCCTCGACCCCGTGGACCGCGTCCAGAAGCTGCACGAAGGGCGACCTGCCGTCGCACTTCGGAAACTCGTGCCGCCCGTAGAGGTTCACAATCTGCCCGAGCAGCGTCACTTCGCGCACTCCGCGCGCCACGAGTTCCTCCACTTCACGGACGATGTCCCCGATGGTTCGCGAGCGTTCCGCGCCGCGCGTGCCCGGCACGATGCAGAATGTGCAGTGCATGTTGCACCCTTGCATGATGCTGACGAAAGCCGCGGCCTGCCTTTCCTTCAGCACATGATCGCGGATGGCACCCTGCGATCCCGGTTCCTCCCCGACGTCCACGATGCTGAACCGTTCGTCGTCCATCAGCTTCTCGCCGAGCGAAACCCTGCGCCGGTAGAGCTGATCGACATACTCCGCCACCTTGTGAAACTTCTGCGTGCCGACGACGAGATCGACCTGCCCGATATCGCGCACGAGTTCCGAGCCACGACCGGCGAGATCGCGCGCGACCTGCTCGCTGTCGCGCTCGTTCATCTGGCAGCCATAGGTCTTGAGGAATACTTTCGGCATGGCGAAGGGCGCGGAAGCTAGCCGACGCGGAGGCGCTCGTAAAATGGAGACTGCATCCGGCTACCGCGCGCCGAACTCCGCGAGTTCCGCCGCGAGCCGCTCCATCGGCAGGCCGATCACATTGGAAAAAGAGCCCTCGACCCGGTCGATCATCTCCCCGCGATCCTCCTGCGCGGCGTAGGCGCCCGCCTTGTCGAGCGGGCCGATGCGCGCCAGGTAGCGGCGCAATTCATCGTCGCTCCGCCTGTGGAAATGGACCCGCGTGACCTCGGTGAAACTGCGCTCCCTCCCCTTTCCCACGATCCAGACTCCCGAATAGACCTCGTGGGTCCGGCCATTGAGCCTGCGGAGCATCGTCAAGGCGGCGTCCATGTCCGCCGGTTTGCCGAGGACGCGCCCCTCGAAAAACACCTCGGTATCCACACCGATCACGATCGCCCCGGGGCGCATGCGGGCGCCGGCAAGGGCCTTGGCTCGGGCGTTGGCGAGCACTGTTTCGCCGGGCGAAAGATGCGCCGGCGCGATCTCCTCCACGCCTCCCGGGACCACGGCTTCAAACAAATACCCATGCCCATCGAGCAACGCCCGCCGGCGCGGCGACGCGGATGCCAGAACGAGCAAAGGCCGGGCTTGCGGCCCGGCCTTGCTTGAAACTCTTTTCTCTCCTGCCGGCTCCGGCATTACTTCGGCGCGGGCGCTGCCGGCGGCGCGGGCGGCGCACCGGCACCCGGCAGCGTGGGCATCTTCATCTCCTGATAGCCTTCGGGCTGCGTGAACTCGCTGTCCGCCACCGGCTCCTCCTTCGCCTTGACGAGGGTGACGGTCATCTTGCCCACGGGGGTGTTCACTTCGCTTTTCACCACCATGCCGGGGACGTCGATCTTGCTCGGGTCAAACCCCGCGCCGCCCATGCTCGAGCTGACTTTCATCATCTGGTCCTTGATGGACTGCGCATTCGGAAAATCCTTCGCGACCCAGAGCTTCGCCTGCATGCCGCCCTGGTTCATCTCATACACTTCCGCATTGTAGTCGCCCACCTTCTCGGTCTGGCCGGTGGCCTTCGGCTTTTCCATCTTCGCCGGGTCGATGC
>JBEBGK010000531.1:0-3555 GCA_040081515.1 Chthoniobacteraceae bacterium | reverse complement strand
CGCCATCCTCCTCGCGCACGTCGGCGGCGCCGCGTACGGCGCGATGCACGGCTGGGACAAGCTCTTCTGGAACAACCCCGACTACGCGCTACGGGACATCCGCTTCACGACCGACGGCTCGCTGACCCGCGAGCAGGCGCTCAAGGACGCGAAGCTCACCCCGGGCAGGAACATCTTCTCCTACAAACTCTCCGCGGCCCGCGACGCACTCCAGGCGCTGCCACAGGTGGACAGCGTCGAGGTCCGCCGTTATCTCCCCAATCGCATCGAGATCAGCGTGCGGGAACGCGGGCCGGTCACGTGGGTGTCCGCGACCGCCACCGACGACCCTGCTAAGATGAAGCGCACGCATCTCCTCGACAGGAACGGCGTCGTCTTTACCCCGAAGCGCATGCTCCGCGAGTACGAGCCCCTGCCGGTCATCGGCGGGGTGGAAATCGAGGATCTCGAGCCGGGCAAACCGCTTCGCAGGGCCGAGGTCGTCGCATCGCTGGAACTCCTGCGCCGCGTCCGCGAGACGCGCGAATTCAAGGTCCTATCGGTGGACGTCTCGAAGGGCTACTGCTTCACCGTGACCGATCAGCGGAAGTCGCGGCTTACCTTTGGCCTCGACGACATCGGCGAGCAGCTCCAGCGCCTGAATGCCATCCAGCGCGAGACGGAATCGATCGGCCAGGAGATCGAGACGGTGAATCTCATGGTGAAGCGGAACATCCCGGTCACCTTCAGGATCCCGCCGCCGCCGGAACCGGAGGAATCCGACACGCCCGAACCCGTGCGTCCGGCGAAACCCAGGGAGACCGCCCGGAGCACGCCGAAATCATCCCCTCCCCCGCGGGAAAAATCCTCGCCTGCCGTCAAAAAACAGGTTCCTTCAAAACCGAAAGAAACGCCGAAAGAAACGCCGAAGGACGAAAACACCGGCGTGCTCAAACGCTTCCATTCTGCCTGATGCCTAGAGAAAACATCGTAGTCGGACTCGAGGTCGGGACCTCCAAGGTCTGCGCCGTCACCGCGGATGTGAAGCGGGACGGGACCATCCAGATCCTCGGCGTCGGCGAAGCGCCCTCCCGGGGCGTCCGCAAGGGCGAGATCGTGGACATCGACACCTGCGGGAAATGCATCCGTGAAGCGCTCGCCGATGCGGAGGAGAAGAGCGACGTGATGATCAAGAACGTCTATCTGGGCATCACCGGCGCGCACATCCAGAGCTTCAACAATCGCGGCTCCTTCGTGCTGCCGGAGGATCGCGAGAAGGTGCAGGAGGAGGCGCGGACCGCGCCCATCCCGGCGCAGAACATGTTCCTGCACACCATCCTCCAGCATTACTACGTGGACGGGCAGAACGGCATCCTCAACCCCGTCGGCATGCACGGCCACAAGCTCGAGGCGGATTTCCACATCATCCACGGCGTCGCCAACCGCGTCCGCAACAGCATCCAGTGCCTGTGCGATCTGGACGTCGAGATCGAGGACATCGTCTTCACGCCCTACGCCGCCGCGCAGGCGGTGCTCGACCAGAGCCAGAAGAACACCGGCGTCGTCATGGTGGACATCGGCGGCGGCACGACCGGCTACGTCGTTTACAATGGCGGCTCGGTGAAGCAGAGCGGCGTCCTCGGCATCGGCGGCGACCACGTCACGAACGATCTCTCCCTCGGCCTGCGCATCCCGATGGGCAAGGCCGAGAAGCTCAAGCTCGACGAGGGCAGTTGCATCACGGGCAAGTCGCTTCCCGGCGAATCCGTCGTGCTCAAGGACGAACACGGGTTCGCCGGCCGCGAGATCGAGCGCGAGATGCTCAATACGATCATCAACATGCGGATGCGCGAGACCTTCGAACTGCTCAAGCGCGACCTCCGCAAGGGGCACTACATCGATTACCTCGGCGCCGGCATGGTCCTCACCGGGGGCTGCTCGCAGTTGCGCGGCCTCAAGGAACTCGCCGAGGAGATCTTCGAGATGCCCGTCCAGTTGTGCCGGGCGCAGAATGTTTCCGGCGTCACCAGCGCCTTTGAAAACCCGCAGTATTCCACCGCCATCGGGCTCGTGAAATACGCACAAGCCACAATCGACGAGGAGTCGCGCGGCCTGCTCGAATGGTTCAAGGGCCTCTTCCACTAAACCATGATCACACTCACCCGACCCAACGCACAGGCGGCACCCGTCATCAAGGTCCTCGGACTCGGCGGCGCCGGCGGCAACGCCCTCGACCGGCTCATCCTCGACGGACTCGAAGGCGCGGCCACCATCGCCCTGAACACCGATGTGCAGTCGCTCAACGGGAGTGTCTCCCCGCAGAAGATTCACCTCGGAAAGACGACCACCCGCGGCCTCGGCGCGGGCGGCGATCCCGAGATCGGCTACGAGGCCGCGGACGAGGCGGAGGAGGAAATCCGCGCGGCCCTCGAGGGCACGGACCTCATCTTCCTCTGCGCCGGCCTCGGCGGTGGCACCGGCAGCGGCGCCGCCCCGCTCGTGGCCCACATGGCGCGCAATGCCGGCGCCCTGGTGATCGCCTTTGTCACGATGCCCTTTTCCTTCGAGGGAAAGCGCCGCCGCATCCAGGCCGCGGAAGCGCTCGCGCAGCTCGAGGAGCAGGCCGACCTCGTCATCTGCTTTGAAAACGATCGCATGGGCGAGGCCGTCGCGCCCACCTCCGGCATCCAGCAGGCATTCGTCGCCGCGGACCAGACGCTCAGCCAGGCCATCCGCTCGACGGCGGCGATGCTCCGCCGCGGCGGGTTGATCAATGTCGGCCTCGACGAACTCGCCTCCGCCATCCGCCGCCATCGCGCGCAATGCCTTTTCGGCTACGGCGAGAGCGACTCCGCCAACCGCGCCCACGAGGCCCTGCAGCGCGCGCTGAAGAATCCGCTCATGGACAAGGGCCGCATGCTCGCCGACACGCAGGCCGTCCTCGTCCACGTCGCCGGCGGGCCGGACCTCACCTTGAACGAAGTGAGCGTGCTCATGGATGAGTTCAGCCGCCACGTCAGCGACACCACGCGCGTTCACTTCGGAGTCGCCACCGATCCGAAACTCGGCAGGCGCCTCTGCGTGACGGTCATCAGCTCCATCGGCGCCGCGGCATCCCCGGCGGCTCCCGCCGCGCGGCCCGTCGTCATCCGGCAGGCGGCACCCGCGGCCTACGAGGAGCCCGCACCCATCGGCACGGCGGATCTCGACGAGGAAATCGAACTCGCGCTCCCCGTTTCACCGCGCGAACCCGAACCGAGCCCGGTTCTCGTGCCGAAGAACCGCTCCACACCCGCGCCACAGAGCCCGCAGCCCGCGCGCAAGACCGTTCCGGACAAGGCCGCAGCCGCAGCGGCGAAGAAGGAGGAAAAGGCCGAGCAGATGACCCTCGAACCCGCCAACCGCGGCCGTTTCGAGAAGTCCGAGCCCACCATCGTGGACGGTCAGGACCTCGACGTCCCCACCTTCCTGCGGAAGAACCTGAAGGTGAAGTAGGGCAGGCACCGGCACTCCCCCACGCAGGCACCGGCACTCCCCCACGCAGGCACCGGCACTCCCCCGCACAGGGACCGGCAC
>JBEBGK010000530.1:0-3556 GCA_040081515.1 Chthoniobacteraceae bacterium | reverse complement strand
CCGCCCGCCGGAGGCAGACCTACCGACCAATCTCGCCAGCCAGCGCCCCACACCTCCCGAGCCTACGCCGAAACCGACGCCCCGGCCGGTCGCAACTCCCGAGCCGAAGCCGACACCCGTGCCAACCGCGCGTCCCACGCCCGCCCCGGTGCCGACGCCGTCGCCGAAACCGGCCCCGCAGAAGCCCGAGCCGCAGTCGGTGATTGTCGCCGCAAAGCTGGAGATGAACAAAAACCAGCCGCGCCCGGTTCCGAATCCCGGCTACGTGCCGCAGATGCGCCGCGTCGGCTCGCGGTGGAATTATTTCATCCAACAGCGCATGAGCCTGCTCCAGACCGGCAAGGTGCTCGTCAGTTTCAGCATCGATGCGCGCGGCAAGCTCCGCAATTTTCACATCGAGGAAAACACCTCCAACCCGGCCCACGGCGCGCTCGTCGAGCAGTGCGTGCGGGAAGCCGAGTTTGACCCGCCACCACCCGAGGCCTTACGCAATGGCCTGTTCGAGTATCCAATGAGTTTCAATCTCTACTGATGTCCACCTTTCTCCGCAGTCTGCCCGTCGCGTGCATCATCGCCATCGCCGCTGGTCCGCTCCACGCCGCCCCTCCGAAGCCGAAGGTGATCTCCACCCCGACGCCCGCGCCCGTGCGCAAGGCTGCGACCAAGCGGCGCAGCACGCCGAAGACGCGCGAGCAATGGATCGCCGCCTACATGCCGAAGGTGAAAGCGGTGCTCGCCAGCCGCTGGGCGGAGGCTGTCACGGCGCGCATGAGCGAGTTCGTCCCCGGGAATCTCAGCGTGAAGTTCCAACTCGATGCCGAGGGCAAGGTGACGGACGTCAGCGTCACGGCCAACACCTCGAACGATCCGTTTGCGAAGTTCTGCGATCAGTTCGTCCGCGAGTCGAACTTCGAACCGCCGCCCGCCGGCGCACTGGCGGACGGCCAGCTCGAGATTCCTTTCACCTTCACCATCTACTGACCCGCCATGATCGCACTCCCCATCCTCGCTGCTTCGTTTGAGCAGGTTTACCAGTTCTTCAAGGGCGGCGGTTTCTTCATGATCCCGCTGGTGCTCTGCTCCGTCGTCGCGGTGGCGGTGACGATCGTCTGCGGGCTCGGCTTGCGCAGGCACCTCGTGGTGCCGCCGGAGATGGAGAAGGAAATCGAGCGCCTCGCGCCGAACGACACGCCGGACTCCGTCGTGCGCCTCTCGCGTTTTGTCCGCGGTGACGACTCCACGCTCGCCCGCATCGCGCAGGTGGGCCTCTCGAACCTGCATCAGCCCAAGGACGAAAACCAGAACGCCGTCCAGACTGTCGCGCGGCACGAGCTGGGCCAGCTCGAGAACGGGCTGCATATCCTGGAGATCATCATCGGCATCGCGCCACTGCTCGGGCTGCTCGGCGCGGTGTCCGGCCTCGTGCAGGTCTTCGGCGCATTCGGCGGCAGCGCCACGCAGAGCGATCCGCACGTGATCGCCAGGGGCATCTCCGAGGCGCTCAGCACCACCGTCGTCGGCATCGGCATCGCGATCCCGACGCTCATCGCCCACGGGCTGCTCGCCAAGCGCGTCGAGAATCTGGCCGCGGACATCGAGCTGCTCGTCTCGGGCCTGCTCACGAAGTGCTACAACCAGAAGCTGCGCCGCACCCCGGTCGAGTTTCAGACCGGGACCGAGGCATGAACTTCCTCCCCCGCCGGCGGCGCAAGCCCGAGGTCATCATCGTCTCGCTCATCGATATCTTCGCGATCCTGCTCATCTTCGTCATCGTCACGACCACGTTCAAAAGCGAGCAGCCCGCCGTCACCATCCGGCTGCCGGAATCCAAGACCGCCGTCGTCGCCGATCGCGGCGATGAGGCGCTGAAGCTTTCCATCTCCGAGAAGGAGGAGATTTTTCTCGGCGCAAAAAAGATCGCGCTCCCCGAGTTGCGCGCCGAGCTCGACCGGCTGCTCGCGCTGCCGAACCCGCCCAAGCTCGCGCTCGCCGCGGATCGCCGCGCGCCGGTCGGCATGCTCATCTCCGTGCTCGACGTCCTCAAGCAGGCCGGCGTGAAAGGCGAACTCGCCGCCTTCACGGAGAGCGCGCCGCAGTAGCCGCTGGAACGCGTCAGGCCGCGCGCGTTTCCGGGAAGCGTGAGCGGAACGCTCTTCATCATTGAAAAGGGCGCCCTTTTCCCGTTCCCTCTCCCCCGTCGTGGAGCGCTCTCTTTCAATCCTCATCCCTCCCACTGCTCCGCGCGGCACGGATGCTGCAGGCCGCCACCTTTTGCGGACGAATCGGCATTTCCGGCAGGGAGCGTCACTTTCGACCACGCTCTCATCATGCGCGACCTGGACCATCGATGGGACGGCGAGGCAGATATGTTGACCGACCGGACGGATAACCGTGCGCAGGCTCCGGGGTCGGTGGGATTGACTCCAGTCCATAGGCGGCTTCCGGGACCATGCGAACCTTCCTGCTAATCACCAATGCGGCAGTGGCAGCACTGTTCATCGGTTTCTTCGCCTACACGTTTCTTGGCCGGCAGCATATCGACGGCATCGCCCGCGAGTTCGTCACTGCGAAAACCCAGAAGTTCATCACCCCGGCGGTGGATGTGGCCGAGGAGGCTCTTCGGTCGGAGCTGACTCGCCGCCTTCTCACCGAGACCCAAGCCGCCGCGGTCGAGTCCGAGATCGCGGAGTTTCGCGCGCAACCCGCCGACTACATCCGGCGGCTGACCTCCGCGCATGCGCCGCCGAAGCCGGAGTCGTTTCTCGCCAAAGTTTCCGAGAAGATATACGGGTGGAAGGAGCGCATTCGGACGCACTACAACAAGGTCCTCCGGCGTCTGTTCACCGACCTGCGCATTTTCTCGGGTTCCAATGTTGTCGCGGCATGCATCGCTTTCCTCTGCGCCTGGCGCTCTCCGGGCCGCCCATCGCTTCAGCTCAAACTGGTTTCGGCGCTGCTCTTGATCGCGATCGGCCTGAGCATTTACTTCTACATCGACGGTTTCTCGTTCTTTACCATCCTGTTCGATTGGTATTTGGGTTGGTCGTATCCGGTCCTCATGGCTCTGGTGTTCATCAGCATCTACATCGACCTTGGCTCTCATCGGAGGGCGAACGCCGCAGGCTAGGAGCATTCGATCTCCCGGGTTCGTCATCCCCACATGCATCCCACCAATCGGGCAAAGACCGCTGCCGGCCAGGCTTAATGCATCCCGCTGCGGCGGGTCATTTGCCGAGTAACAGGCAGATTCCCGCGGCGATGCTGAGGGTAGGCATCACGAAGCTGAGATGCCCAAGGCCGATCCCGAAGCCGCCGATGACGCCGACGAGTATGAGGTAGATGGCGAGGAGGAGCATTCCGATGTTCTTTTTCATGGTGTTGCTTTCATGGGATCCCATCGCCCGGCGGGCAATCCGAATCGCGGGGAGGGGAGATCGGCGCGGGCGGGCCGCTCTGCGGGAATTGCCGGAGGGAGGAGGCGAAGGCTACGCGGGCGCCACGAGACTCAATAAGCTATCTTGCCGATGGGGGTCATTGTTCGTGTTATCCGCCAATT
>JBEBGK010000529.1:0-3557 GCA_040081515.1 Chthoniobacteraceae bacterium | reverse complement strand
GGCGCGGCGGACCCGGCGTGTTCGCCGTACGAGAGGAACGGGCCGTTGTCGGAGATGAAGATGACGAGCGTCTGCGCGTCGAGCTTCAGGCGGTTGAGCGTGGCGATTACTTCGCCGACGGACCAGTCGAGTTCCTCCATGACGTCGCCGTAGAGCCCGGCGCCGCTGCGGCCCTTGAATTTCTCCGAGGCAAAGATGGGCACATGCGGCATGACGTGCGGCAGGTAGAGGAAGAAAGGCCGCGTCGCGTTTCGCTCGATGAAATCCACGGCGCGCTCCGTGAAGCGCCGGGTGAACTGCGACTGGTCGGGGTCGTGCTCGACGATTTTTTCCCCGTCGTAAAACGGCAGCGGCGGCATCTCGGCAGCGAGTGAGGGATGATATTTCGAGTTGTCGTTCGAGTAGGGGATGCCGAGCCATTCGTCGAAGCCGTGGCGCAGCGGGTGGAATTTCATGCGCGTGCCGAGGTGCCATTTGCCAATGCCCGCCGTGGCATATCCGCGCTGCTTGAATATCTCCGGCAGCAGCCATTCCTCATCGGCGATGCCGTCGCGGCTGGTGTGATTGTACGCGCCCTGCATGCCGATGCGGTTCGGGTAGCAGCCGGTCATCAAGGCGGCGCGTGACGCGGTGCAGACGGCCTGGGCGACGTAGAAATCGGTGAAGCGCGTGCCTTCGGCGGCGAGGCGGTCGAGATTCGGCGTCTTGAAACCGCGCGCGCCCTGCGTGCCCATGTCGGCATAGCCCATGTCGTCCGCGACGATGAAGATGACATTCGGCGGCGCCGCAAATGCCGGACGGGCAATCGCGAGCGATGCGAGGAGGAGGAAGAGGAAGCGTCGCATACGAGTTGGCGAAAGCGACTACTGCGCGTCGCCCTTCTTCTTCCCCTTTCCTTTGCCTTTGCCTCCATCCGGCTTGGCGCCGGGCGCGATGTTCTCAATCAGGCGCGGGACGTAGCTGTTGTAGCGGCCATCGGGCGAAGCGCCGGCAGGCTTCATCGCGGCGATGGCGGAATGCAGCGGTGCGGCTTTTGCGCCGAGCGCCTCCACAGCGGCGAGCGCGGACATGGACACGAGCACGCCGCTCTTTTCCGGCGGCGCGAGTTCGCCGAGCGTGCCCAGTGCTTTTCCGAGCGCGGCGGCATCGCCATAGGTGCCCAGCGCCTGCGCGGCGGCGATGCGGACCGCCAGTGAAGTGTCGCCGAGTGCTTTCTCCAGCGCGGCGACATTCTTCGCGACGGCGTCACCGCCACGCATGAGCAGCCCGAGCGTGCCCCACCAGCGGATCGCGCTGTCGGAATCCGTCATCAGACCGGTGAGTTCCGGCACGGCAGCGGGATCGAGATTCGAGGCCAGTTCGGCGGCGGCGAGGATTTTTGTGAACGGATACTTCGCGGGGTCCCGCGCGATTTCATAGGGTGTGCTGCCGTCAGAACGCGTGTGCAGTTCGATCTCCGGCAGGAAGCAGATGTCCTTCACTTCCTCGAGGTGCTTACGTTGGGCGGCGCGGAGTTTCTCCAGCACGGCGCGGTGCTCGGGGGAAGCGGCCAGATTCTTCACTTCATCGCGGTCGGTCTGGAGGTCGTACAACTCCTCGGGCGCCTTCGGCACGCGCCAGAAGATGGACTGCGCATCACTGGTTTTCCCGTCGGTGAAGAGCTGGTTCCAGACGCGGGTGGCGGGTGTTTCGAACTGATACGCCACACGCTGCGCCTGCGAGACGTGCGGGAAATAGTTCCGCAGATAGACATAGCGCCCGTCCGTGGTGCTGCGCACGAGGTCCATGCGTTCATCCATGCGGCCGCGCTCGCCGTGGAGGAACGGCTGCGGCTCGCTCTGATGCGGCCCGGCGAACGCATGACCCTGCATCCACTCCGGCGGTTTGACGCCCGCGATGCTCAGCAGCGTGGGCGCGAGATCGACGAAGCTCACCATGCGATCCGATTTTCCGCCCGCCGTGTATTCCTTCGGCGCGAGATGCCTCCATTTCTCGGGAAAGAAGACGACCATCGGGACGTGCAGCCCGGAGTTGCAGGGCCAGCGTTTGCTCCGCGGCATGCCGCTGCCGTGGTCGCCGTAGTAGAAGACGATCGTGTCATCTGTGAGTCCCGCCTCTTCGACTTCCTTCAGCCGCTTTCCCGCGTCGGCATCGGCCTCGCTGACCTTGTCGTAATACTGCGCCCAATCCTCGCGGACCTCCTTCGTGTCCGGATGATAAGCCGGCACGCGCACTTTTACGGGATCAGTAATCTGCTTGTGAGGCCGCGTGCGGATCTGGCTCTCGTGACTCTTGGTCGAGTTGAAAATGGCGAAGAACGGCTGGCCCTCACCGCGCTTTCTCCAGTGCGCGATTCCCGAGGATTCATCCCAGACCTTGCCCGGCTCGCGCAGGTTGTAGTCGGTCTTGCTGTTGTTCGTGCAGTAGTAGCCCGCGTCGCGGAGGAACTGCGGATACATCTTCAGCCCATCGGGCAGCGAAACCATCGAGCGCATGTGCAGTCCGCCGCTGCTCGAAGGATACAGTCCCGAAATGATCGCCGTGCGCGCGGGCGCGCAGACCGGCGCCACGGACCACGCGCGGTTGAAAATCATGCCCTTCGCCGCGAGCGCATCGACATTCGGCGTGCGGGCCAGCTTGTCGCCGTAACATCCCATCTCCGGCCCATGATCCTCGCTGGTGATCCAGAGGATGTTCGGCTTGTCGGCGGCGAAGAGCGATGCGCTGAATGCGAGCAGGATGAGCGCGGGGAGTTTCATGGGGTGTGTTGGTGATGAGTGGTGGTCTGGGAAAAGTGGAAAGCGGCAGCCCGCTTCAATCGAAGAAGGATGACCGGCGGATGCGGATAGGCAACACGCCTCACGGCGGACGCGGCGATTACTTGAGCGGATGTTCCTTCAGCAGTTCATCCACCATGTAGAAATTCACGCGATCCTTGGTGGCCTCGCGGACTTGTTTCACCTTTGCGGGTGGGATGAATTCGCCGTCGTTGCCGAAGGACTCGCGCACGTAGCTGAGCACGGCGGCGAGTTCGTCGTCGTTGAGCAGAGGGCCAAAGCCCATCATCGGCGGGACGCCTTTGGTGGGATCGTACTTCGTGCCGTTGACTTCAATCGGCCCCCACAGGCCCTTGAGCGCGATCTTGATGAGACGCTCGTCGTCGCCGAGCCAGTTGCTCTTCGCGAGCGTGGGATAGATGTTCGGGATGCCGAGTCCGTTCGGCTGATGGCACGTGGCGCAGTGGGCGTCGCGAATGAAGACGCTCTTGCCGAGATCATAGATCTTCTGCTGCTCCGCAGTGAGCTTGCGCGTGGGGCCGAAGCTCATTGATTCGGCGGACGGCGCGGCGGCGGCGATTTTGAACGTGCCGGCGAGGTAGCCGTCCGCATTCGGGTTGTCGGCGAGATTGAGCGCGCCGGCTTTCTGCAGCGCGGCAATGTCGTCGTTGAGCGTGTATTTGAGGATGTGGTCGGTGACGGGACCCATCCAGCGATCGAGCGGGAACTTGAGCGCTTCGAGCGCGATCCGGGCGCCGTCGCCGCGTCATGGCTCGACAA
>JBEBGK010000028.1:0-13252 GCA_040081515.1 Chthoniobacteraceae bacterium | reverse complement strand
TCCATGGCGCTCCTGCTCTACCGCCTGCTTTTTCCACTGGCCTTTCTCGTGGCGCTTCCGTTCTACGCGGCAAGGCTGCTGCGCCGTGAACGCGGGCGCGCCGGCCACGCAAAGCCGGAGGGCTACCGGCTCGGGCTCGCGGATCGATTTGGTCGCTACGACGCGGCGCTCACGGCGCGGCTGCGCGAGCGGCCCGTCGCCTTGTGGATCTGCTCCATCAGCGTCGGTGAGGCGCTCGTCGCGCTGAAACTGGCCCGCGCATTCCGCGGGCGGAATCCCGATGCGCACGTGGCCGTTTCCGTGACGACGAGCACGGGCTATGAACTACTGCTGCGTGAAGCGGCGGGATCGCCGTGGCTGATTCCGATGTACAATCCGATCGACTTCGCATTCGCGGCGCGCGCGGCGATCGCGACGGTGCGGCCATCGGTGCTCGTATTTACCGAGGGCGGAATCTGGCCGAATCTCCTCGCCGCCGCGCATGCCGCCGGGGTCCGCATCATCCTCGCAGCGGCGCGCCTGTCGCCCCGCAGCGAGCGTCGATGGCGGCGTTTCCGCGGGATGACGCGCGCAGTGTGGGACCTTTTCGATCTCGTCTGCGTGCCCGATGCGGAGGATGTGGCCCGCTTCGCGGGAATCGGCGTGCCCGGGGAACGACTGCGGCACACGGGAAGCGTGAAGCTGGACAACGCCACTTCCGAAGCGCCGTCCCGCGAGACCGAGGTCCGCGCGCTGGCGGCCGCGTGCGGAGTTTCAGGGCTGTTCATCGTGGGCGGCAGCACCTGGGCGCCGGAGGAGAAAATCCTCGCCGCCGCCCTGGGTGAACTGCGGCGGGAATTTCCGTCGCTGCGGCTCATCCTTGTGCCGCGGCATGTGGAGCGCGCGGGCGCGATCGAGCGCGAACTTTCCGAGGCCGGCATCCGGTTGGCCCGGCGCAGCCGACTTCCGGCATCCGGCGAGGCCGACGTCCTGCTCGTGGATACCACGGGTGAACTTCGCGACTGGTATCGTCTGGCGACGGTGGCATTTGTCGGCAAGAGCCTTCCGGGGATCGCGGAAACGGGCGGTCAAAACGCGGGGGAACCTGCATCGCTCGGCGTGCCGGTCGTCTTTGGGCCTCACATGGAGAATTTTTCCCCGCTCGTCGCGCATCTGCTGCGGCTCGATGCCGCCATCCAGATCGCGAATGCATCGGCGCTGGTGCCGGCATTTCGCGAGCTGCTCCGCGACTCCGCGAGACGCACCGCAATCGGACGAAGGGCGGCGGACGCGCTGGCGATGCACCAGGGAGCCACGGCGCGGACCGTCGAATTGCTTTTGGTGCCGCGTTGAAAATTTGCGTTTCCCTTCCGGTGCGCGTGCGCTTTGGTATCGGTCCGCCTATGGCCAACATCATCACCAGTCCGGTTTTTGTCGTCGGTGATCACATCGACACCGATCAGATCATCCCCGCGCAATATCTGACGCTCGTGCCGACCAAGCCGGAGGAATACGAGAAACTCGGGAGCTACGCGTTGATCGGCCTTCCTGATGAGGCGTATCCGGAGAAATTCGTCCCGAAGGGCGGGACGAAGACGGCGTACAAAATCGTGATCGCCGGGAAGAACTTCGGGTGCGGCAGTTCACGCGAGCACGCGCCGATCGCGATGGGTGCTGCGGGCTGCGAGGCCGTCGTAGCGGAATCCTTTGCCCGCATCTTTTTCCGGAACTGCGTCGCGACCGGGGAACTGTATCCGTATGACGCCAATGAGCGGCTGTGCGACACGGTAAAGACGGGCGACATCGGCACGCTGGATCTGGACAAGGACACGCTGACCGTGAACGGGCGTTGTTATCCCTTGAAGCCGCTCGGGGAAGTCCGCCCGGTGATCGACTCGGGTGGTGTCTTCAATTATGCGCGGAAGAGCGGCATGCTCCCCGCGCAGAAGTGAGTTTTCCGGCGCAGATTTTTGAAAACGCGCTTGAGTGAGACGGGCGCAGCGGACAGATTGCGGCGGTTCGCGGGTGTAGCTTAATGGTAAAGTTCCAGCCTTCCAAGCTGGCCATGAGGGTTCGATTCCCTCCACCCGCTCCACCTCCCGTTTCCGACCGGTGCAGCCAGTCCGGATGGTGAAGCCGGTGAGACGGAGGTTCATCTTCGGCGTTTTCATCGACGGATCTCCTGTCAGCATCCGCGGCATGAAGCTCCTTTCCGCGCTCGCATTTTTCCTTCCTGCGCTTTGCATCCCCGGCGGCCCGGTCCTCGCGGCGGATGCGACGCTCGCGTTCGATGACCCGTCGCCCCGGCGTTACGAATTCACCGCGCGGGCCAGCCAGATCGATCCGCGCGCGCGGCCGCATCCGGAGATTGATTTCGTCTTCGAAAAGGGCGGCAAGCCGGCCGACGTGGAGAACGCGACGGTGGACACGCGCGTGAAGCCGCAGGGCAGATTGGTCATCTGGCTCATGGGTCACAGCGCGCCGCTCTTTGAGCGCGTGAACAGCTACGGGCTCCACGCCATCCGCGTGCATTATGCCAACGGCTGGTTCGGCAGGTTTGGTAACGCCACGCCGCCGGGGGATGACAAATTCCTCGGCAGAATCCGGCTCGAGGCCGCGACCGGGGAGGATTTCAGCGACGTCGTGAGCATTCCCAAGCCCGATGGCATGGCCGAGCGCGCACTGCAGTTTGTGAAATGGCTCGCGCGGGAGAATCCGCAGGGCGGGTGGGATTATTTCCTGACGCCCGGCCAGTCCGGGCTGCGCTGGGATCGGGTGATCATGGCGGGCAGTTCGCACGGCTCGACGACGGCGGCGCGTTTCGCCAAGCACCAGAAAGTGGATCGCGTGGTGATGTTCTGCGGGCCGCGCGACCAGCTTGAGACATGGCAGGCGCTGCCATCCGCGACACCGCCGGGCCGTTTCTTTGGCTTCAGCCATGTGCTCGACGGCGGCTGGACGGGCGACCACTACTGTCGTTCGTGGGAACTGCTCGGGCTGCACGAGTTCGGCCCCATCGTGAACGTGGACCGGACGAAGCCGCCTTACGGCCACACGCGCCGGCTCATCACGGATGCAAACGTGAAGAATGACGCGAAGCGGGCGCACAGCTCGGTCGTGCCCGGCGGTGCGGCAGTGAAGGGCGCGGCCGGTAATTTCATCCATGAGGATGTGTGGAGGTACCTGTTCACGCAGCCGCTCGGGGAAGTAGGCAAGCCGGTGCCGGGTGATCCGGCGTGCAAGAAGGACCTGCGTCCGTCCCCGGAGAAGTCCGGCAAGTGAGCGGCTCCTTTGGGCCTGTGAAGGGGTTCATCGGCTCGGCACGCACGCGAGGGGGAGGCATCGGACCGGGGCGGCTGCGGCGCCTGCTCTGATGCGGCTCCGGCGAACGGCTGAACCCCGCTTGTTTTTCAACGTGACTTTTGTGTTACGGATGATCAGAAGCTTGCGGGGACTGCGAGAATCTGTTTCAGAGAAGCGTTCCGAAGAATTTTACAACCCAGCCAATGAAGCCCGCCAAATCCCAGCAACACTTCCTTGCCAATCGCTGTCGCCCCTTCGCGCTCGTCCTGCTTGCGAGTTGTTCGTGGGCTGACCTGACGCTGGCCCAGACGGATGCGACCTCGAGCGCTCCCGCCGGTGCCGCAGGGGGCAAGCCGGCTGAGTCGGCGGCGACCACGCCTTCCACCGCAACGCCTTTAGCGGAGCCGACGGCAAAGCCGAAGAGCTCGTTCCGCTTCGGCGAATCGACGTCTGCCGCGGGCGAGCGGAGTGGGCGCAGTTCGAGGGTCTCCCGTCCGAGTTCCCCGTCCAGGTCGAGCCAGCCGCAGAGTGCGATGCGTTTCACGCCGGAACTGGCATCGGAGGAGGGCACCGTCGGGACTTTTGAATCCGGGCCGATCGACAAGGAGCCGACTGCGTTTGTGGCTCCCAGTCTTTATGGAAGGGCGCCGCAGGTCTTGATTCCCGGTCAGGGTGTGCTCGCGCGTCCGAGGTTTCGCTATGGTTTCGCGGTCGGTGTGGGCTTTGACGACAACGCGAATCAAACCCCGGATAACAATCCTGCGGTCGCGCTGGTGAGGCCGCGGGTCCGCAGCGCACTGACGACCATCAACGGCCATTGGGACGTGCAGTGGGCGAAGCCGCGGTCGGTTTTCACCATGGCCGTAGATGGCGGCGGTGTCTTCTACTGGGATCGCCCGAGGGACGTGGCGGATTACAATGCGAGGCTCACGCTGCTTTACATCTACCGGATCGATCCGCGCACGCAGTTTTCCGCGAACGTCAACGCCGCCTATCTCGCTCAGCCTGACTTCTCCAACGTCTTTGCCTCCCAGACCACTGTCGGCGGCGACTACATCACCGGCTCCTCGAAGTTCGACCTCTCCCACCGGTGGACGCGCCATTTCAGCACGAACACGAGTTTCAGCGCGAATCTGCTTCATTACACCCAGGGAGGCGGAGGTGCCCTGGCGAACAGCTTCTGGGACATCACGTTTGGAAACGAGTTCCGGTTTGCCGCATCGCCACGGCTGACGTGGGTGGTCGAAGGCCGTTACGGCTTGCAGGAATACATCGATAATTCCGCGCTGAATTCGGACACGATCTACTTCCTCGGCGGCTTCGACTGGATGTGGTCCCGCCGCCTGAGCACCACGCTCCGCGCCGGTGGAGCGATCCGCACGTTCGACAACGGCGGCGACAGCACGAATCCTTACGTCGAGGTGGCGGCCACTTACCTCACGGGACGCCGCTCGTCGTTGAATTTCAATGCGCGATACGGCTACGAGCAGCAGAACGCCGCGGGAGACGAGAACCTGTCCTACCGCGTCGGGCTCTTCTATCAGCGGGCGATCACCTACCGGCTCTCGGGGACTGCGGGTTTCAACTACGTGCATACCGACTTCTCGCCTGCCGTGGGCTTGGGCACCGCGACGGACGTGTACGACTTCAACGTCGGGCTTCGCTACCGGGTGGATCGGCACCTCACCCTCGGAGCCAACTATTCCTTCACCCAGTCGAACTCTTCGACCGGTGGACAGGATTTCGACCGGAATCGCTACGTCTTCTCCGGCGAATACGAATTCTAGCGGAATCAGAGGCCGTCCACGGGTAGCGCGCCACTCTTCGTTTGCGAAGCCGCCCCGCGCGTGATTATGTCCGAGACGCAAGACGGCCCGAATTCCCCAGACGCCAAATGACCGAATCCTCCGAGGCAAAGCTTCACTTTTTGGACTACTGGCGGGTGATCAAACTCCGCCTGGGGTTGATTCTTCTCACGTTCTTCCTCGTGATGGTGACGGCGGGTGTCTATGTCTTTTTCCTGCCACGGCAGTATTTCTCGAAGGCGACGGTCGAAATCAAATCGGAGGTCACCAACCGGGGGACCGACATGCAGGGCGCATTCTCCTCCGGCGGCCGGACGGATCCCCAGTTTCTCGCGACGCAGTTTCAGATCCTGAAAACACCGGTCGTGCTCGATCCCGTGATCGAGAAACTCGACCTGGTGAAGAAGCTCTCGCCGCCCGGGCAGCCAATGCCGACCGAGTGGGTCCGGGAGACTCTTTCCCGGAGCATGGTCATCCAGGAAATGCGGAACACGACGCTGGTGGAGATCGGTGTTTACAACGTGAACCGGCAACTGGCGGCGGACATCGCAAACACCGTCGCGGTCACCTACCGCGACATGCGGATCGACGAGCAGAAGAAGAACATCGACCAGACGCTCTCGGAGATGAAGGACGAACTCCAGACGAAGCGGGTGGAAATGGGCAAGCTGTTTCAGGAGTCCTCCCAGATCCGGCAGGAGGAGAACATCATCGACCCGGACCCGGAGAGCCCGAACGCGCTGCTCTCCATCAATGCGGAGCGCGAGATGGGCGGAATGGAGACGCTGCTGCTCGAGAAGCGCGCCCTGGTGGACCAGCTCCGGAATCAACTCACGCGAATCGAGCAGCTCCAGCCGGAGGAATTGATGGAGGCGCTTCGGACGCTGAACATCGTGGATGAGACCGTCCTCAAGGTTCTCCCGCAACTGCAGGAAGCGACGGCGGAGGAGGCGAAGTTCCTGAGTTCCGGCCTGGGCGAGAACCATCCTCGCGTCAAGTCCCTGCGCGCCCAGCGCGACGTCTATCGCAAGATCCTCGACGACCAGCTCGGGAGCATCAAACGCGCACAGAAGACCAAACTGGGAATCGAGGAGACGACCCTGAAGACTTACGAGGAGAAGCTGGAGGGCCGGAGGAAGTCGCAGATCGACGAGAAGACCCGGCTGGTCCGCTACGTGGAGAAAAAATCCTCCTACCTGATGGCCAAGCAGCTCCTGCTCGCGATCGAGCAGCGCCACGCCGCGGCGCGAATTGACAACGCGCTCTCCGTGAAGCCGATCGAAATCCGCGGCACTGCCATGCCGGGGCTGTACCCGGCGAAACCGAGCGTCCCGCTCTACATGCTGCTCGCGGCGGCGGTGGGAATGATCGTCGGTGTGGGTCTCGCGTTCTTCGTCGAATACCTGGATACTTCCGTGAAGACTGTGGACGACGTGGAGAGGCACCTCAACCTGCCCGTGCTCGCCGTCATCCCGACCGATATCGCTCCGCTTCTGAAGCAGAAGCGCGACTCGTCCGACGCTGAGGCTTATCGAATCCTGAAGAGCAACATCGAGCTGAACCTGCCCGACCGCAGCGCGAACACCTACACGATGGTGTCCGGCGGCCCCGGCGAAGGAAAGAGCACCACGCTGAGCAACCTCGCTTTGACCTACGCGCGCGGCGGGGCAAACGTGCTTGTAGTGGACGCCGATCTCCGGCGGCCGACCCAGCACAAGTATTTCGAGGTCGATAACAACGTCGGCCTCGTCGATCATCTCCATGGCAGGGTCCAGTTGGATGAAATCATCAAGACCACGCGTCTGGACAATCTCTCCATCATCCCGAGCGGTCATCTTTCGCAGGACGATGCCGGGCTGCTGAACGGCCCCCGGATGGCCGAGCTTATCCACCAGCTCAAGCGGCAGTACGACATCGTCTTCTTCGACTCGCCGCCGATCCTCGGCCTGGCGGATGCGAGCGTCCTGGTGTCCGAAGTGGACCAGGCGATCATGGTCGTGCAACACCGGCGGTTCCCCCGCAGCATGCTTCAGCGCGTGAAGACCACCGTGGATCACGTCGGCGGAAGATTGATCGGCGTGGTGCTGAACAACGTCGATATCCGGCATGACGACTCGTACCGGTATTACTCGAACTACAAGGACTACTACTCCTCAAAGACCGAGCGTCTGCCGGATCGTGCGAAGCCCGAAACCGCGGTCGCGAAGCCGGACAACAATGACGAATACTGAGCCCATGCGCCGGTTGCTCCTTCTCATCACCCTCCTCTTCCTCGCTGTGCCCGGCACGCGGGCCGATGACTTTTTGCGAAATGGCGACCAGCTTGAGATGCGGCTGAGCGGCCCTCCCGAGGAGTTCACCCGCGAATTCAGCCTGCTCCTGACCGTCAATGAGGACTCGGTGAACCTGCCGCTGATCGGCCGCATCCGGGCCGCGGGTCTTTCATCCACGCAACTGGCGCTGTCGATCGAGAGGCGGTTGAAGGAAGAGAAGATCTTCACGATCGCCAACGTGAACATCAACACGAACACCAATGCGAACCAGGTGCAGCGGACCATCATCATCGGCGGAGCGGTGCGCGCGCCCGGGCGCCAGCCCTGGTCTCCGGACCTGACGCTCACTGCGGCAATCACCGCCGCCGGCCTCTCGGAATGGGCGACGGACGGCATCAAGCTCACGCGGGGCGGCCGGTCGCAGCGATTCAGCCGCAAGGCGATGAAAAAGGACCCGTCCCTGGATCCGAAGATCCAGCCGAACGACGTGATCGAAGTCGAAGGCGACTTCTAGCAACTCCGCGCAACTACTCCGCGATCAGGTCGCGGTGCTTCCAGGCGTAGCCGAGGCCCGAGTAGAGCGTGAGCACGAGCGCCACCGCCGCGAGAGTCCATCCCCCGTAGCGCCACGCGGGCCACCACCATGAAGGGGCGTGCAGCGAAATCCACCCGGCCCGCTCCCATTCCATGAGCGAGAGCAGGAGGAGAAAGTAGCCGGCCGTCAGGATCTGCCACACGGCTTTGTGCTTGCCCAGCCGTTCGGACTGGAGCGTGACGCCCTTTCCCGCGGCCAGCAAACGGAGACCGGTGATGAGAAACTCGCGGCTGATGATCACGATCACCACCCACGCCGGGATCGCCTTCAGCGGCACGAGGCAGATGAAGGCACCGGAAATCATCACCTTGTCCGCCAGCGGATCCATCATCCTCCCGAAGTTCGTCACCTTGCCCAGCTTGCGCGCGAGGTTTCCATCGAGGTAATCGGTCACGCCCGCCGCGATGAAAAGAAAGAGCGCCGCGGTGTATGCAAAGCTCCAGCCGACAGCCCGGCCGGGTGCGTTCAGTTCCTCCCATTCCCGCCCCACTGCCATGCACAGCACAAATGCCGCCGTCATGAAGAGGCGCGAGAGCGTGAGCTTGTTGGGAAGGTTCATTTTATCCGGAGCCCGGCGTGACTGGATGCGGGCGGGTTTATTGCCCGCGGGAGCCGCCTGTCCACAAACTCAAAATTGGACATCCGTCCCGCCGGGTCCCGGACGACCGGCGCGGGCGGGATGAAAATGCCACGGTGCCGCGCTTGTCGGGCCGTGCCTGCCTCGCCTAGCCTCGTCCCATGGTGCCCGGATATTTCGCCCTGATTCTCCATGCGCACCTCCCATACGTGCGGCATCCGGAGCACGAGGAATTTCTCGAGGAGGACTGGTTGTTCGAGGCGATCACGGAAACGTATCTGCCATTGCTGGACGTGCTCCACGGGCTGGCCGACGAGGGCGTCACGTATCGCCTCGCGATGTCGCTCACGCCGACGCTTGCGCACATGCTGCGGGATCCGCTGCTGCAGTCGCGCTACGAGCGATACCTCGAACGGCTGCTGGCGCTCGCGGAAAACGAGGCCCGCCGGGCGGAAAGCCGGGCCGTCGAGCGGAGCATCGCGCGGTTTTACGTGCTCCGCCTCCTCCGCGTGCGCGAGTGGTGGACGCACCGGTGGAAACGCGACGTGGTCGGCGCGTTCGCCCAATTGCAGGAGCGCGGGCTGGTCGAGATCATCGCATGCGCCGCGACGCACGGATATCTCCCGCTGATGGATCGCCCGGAGTCCGTCCGCGCACAGGTGACGATCGGCGTGGATGCGTATCGCGAGATGTTTCATCGCGAACCGAGGGGGATCTGGCTGCCGGAATGCGCTTTCGTGCCGGGGCTGGAGCGGGTGCTAGCCGCGCACGACCTGCGGTGGTTCCTGCTCGATGCGCACGGCATCATGCTTGGCAGGCCGCGGCCGAGTCGCGGCATCTACGCGCCGGTCTTCACACCGAGGGGTGTGGCTGCATTTGGCCGGGACCGCGAATCCGCACGGCAGGTCTGGAGCGCGAGCGAGGGATACCCGGGAGAGCCGGCATACCGCGACTTCTATCGCGACGTGGGATGGGAGATTCCGGTCGAGGATTTCCGCCGTTTCTACCCCGATGGGCAGCGCCGTTTCACGGGGTTGAAGTGCCACCGCATCACGGGCTCGGACCCGAAGGAGCCCTACGACCGTGTTGCCGCGCTGCAGATGGCCGGGCGGCACGCGGCGCATTTTCTCGAGGCGCGAATCCGGCAACTCGGCAGGCTCCGGCCTGTGATGCCCGTCCCGCCCGTGGTGACGAGTCCATTCGATGCGGAACTCTTCGGGCATTGGTGGTTCGAGGGACCGGAGTGGCTCGATGCTTTCCTCAGGGACGCCGCCCGAGCGCCGGCCTCCATCCGGCTGACGACCCCGGGCGAGTATCTGGCGGCGTATGACACGCATCAGGTGGTGGAGCCGGCCGCGTCTTCGTGGGGCGACGCGGGATACAATGCCGTCTGGCTGGATCCGTCGAACGCCTGGATTTATCCGCTCCTCCACGCCGCGGAGCGCCGCATGGTCTCCATCGCCCGATCGCTCGCCGCACGTCCGCGGCTCTCCGCGATCGAGGAGCGCGCGGCGGCCCAGCTTGCGCGCGAGTTGCTGCTCGCGCAGGCGAGCGACTGGGCATTTCTGATCCGCATGGGGACGGGACGCGAGTATGCCGAGAGCCGGACCCGCGATCACCTGGAGCGCTTTGATCGGCTGCATGACCAACTTCACGCAGGGCGGATCGAGACTCCGTTCTTGGAAAGCTGCGAGCAACGCGACAACATCTTCCCGCGCCTGAATTGGCGACTTTATGCCTGATCGCCGAACTGTTCTTCCCTGCGCTCTCCTTGCCTTCGCGCTCTCCGTCCTGGCAAATGCGGACGAGACTTCCGGAGCGCGCTCCACGGACGGGGTACCGATCCTGTTCCTGCCGCCACCGATGGAGGGAACGATCAGCGTCGGTGTCTATGACGCGGCCGGAAAGCTGGTGCGCGTCCTTCACCGCGAGGCCGGGATTCAGGATTTCAAAGTCGGCGAGAATGGCCTGCTCACCCACTGGGATGGGCGGGACGCCTCCGGCCAGCGCGTTGCGCCGGGGAAATACAAGGTGGCGGGCATGATGGTCGGGGAACTCGGGGTCGAGGGCGTGGCGTTTCACGGGAACGACTGGATCAAGGATGACTCGCCGCGCTACTCGCGTGTGACCGCGGTAAAAAATGTGGGACGCGATGAAGTGCATGTGATTCTCCGCACCGTGGAGGGAAAGGACGAGACGCTCGCGTGGAAGCTGAGTCGCGAGGGCGCGGAGCCGCCGAAGACCACCATCGAGGCGAGGATCGAGGACGGCAGGCTGGTGATTCGCAGCGGTGGCACGGACCGCCCTGCGGAACTCGGCGCCGGCGACCGGGTGATCGAGTCCGTCGTGGGTCATGGGGATCGCGTCTGGGCGATTGTCGAGTCATCGGGAATGCGCGAGGTGCGCGCCTATTCCGCCGAGGGCGAATTCCTGAGGCGGCTCGCCTATCAAAAGGATGAGCCGCAGCCCCGCCAGCTTGCGGCTTCGCTCTGGGAGGAGATGATTTTTCTCCTCGATGAAAACGACAGTGAACAGAGGCTCCGTGCGCTCGTGCTCGGGGCAGGGGATGCCGCGGCGCCGCTTGTGGAGGGCGCGGAATCGCGGCCCGCTGCCGTTTCCGCGTGGAAAATCACTTACTTCAAGCGCGTGCTGCGATCGGATTCCTTCGACGCCGTCGCGGGGCATCTCGGTCGTGAAAAACTGCTGAAGGCCGGGGCCGTGTCGAAGATCCAGGTTCGTGCGAATCCCTTGACGGGCGACAAGGGGAGCGAGGTGCCCGTGAACGCGATCGTCGAGCCAGCCGGGGCCGTGCTCCAGACGGCGGATGGGCTTCCGCTGGCGGGACTGACTGCCACTCCGAATTTGAAATGGGCGGTGCTCGTCGCCGAAGGGCCCGGGCTCCGCCTGTTTCAGTCCGATGGCGCGGTGGTCGAGGAATTCAAGATCGCGAACGCGGACAACATGATGGCTTTCGATGCGGGTGAATTTGAACTGAAGCCCCCCGGCGCGAAACCCGCGAAGCCCAAGGCCGGGAGCGATGCGGCGCCGAAGCGAAACAAGCCCCTCCGCCCCGGCGATGATCTTTGATTTGGACAAACCCCTTCACGCAGGAGCGAACCCATGAATCCAACCAGCCAACGCCGCTTTGTCACCGCCGCCGAAAAGGTGGACTTCACCTCGCCGTGGACCCTCGAGGAGTGGCTCTGCCGCGGAGACATCGTGAACAACGAGCACCTCATGCTCGTGCGCGCGAACATGGAGCCGGGCCGCTCGCATCCCTTTCACACGCATCCGACTCGCGAGGAACTCATCTACATCATCTCGGGTCGCGCCGAGCAGTGGGTCGGAAAGGAGCACCGCATCCTCGGGCCGGGCGAGATGGCTTTCATCCCGATGGGCGAGCCGCACGGAACGTACAATCCTTTCAAGGAACGCCTCGTGTTCCTCGCGATCCTCTCACCCGCAAAGGCGGCGGAGCCTGGCATCGTCGATGTCTCCGCTCAGGAACCTTGGGTCTCGATGCGCGCGGGGTTTCCGCCTTGTGGGTAAGGGAGTGACGAGCGGGGGGCAGTTCTCAATTCTCAGTGCTCAGTGCTCAGAATATCGGATACTGGACGATGTCGGAAAACTGAGCACTGACTACTTCCCCATGATCTCCTCCCACCGCTCCACACCGACCACCGGCAGATACGGACGGAACACCTCCTCCTGCGCCGGTGTGCCCGCGGCCTTGAAGCACTCGTAGATCGGACGCTGCGTGTCGGGCGTCGCGATGCTGTCCGGCTTGCGCCGCCACAGTCCGAGATTCAGCCCGCCCTCGTACTGGTGGTCCACGTGCCGGTGCACGATGAACGCATCGATGCCCGCGAGGCGCGACACCTTCTCCCACGTGTAGCAGAAGCCCGCGGCCTGTTCGCGATCGCCTTTCTCCGTACCGTTCGAATGAAAGCCCTGCTCGCTCAAAATGATGCTCCTCCGACGGCCATCAAAGAGCAGCTCCGGTCGCGCGAAAAACGCGTCGAGTTGTTCGAGATTCCTGAAGGTGATCCGCTTTGCGTCCGGCGACTGCGGCGCGGTCTTGTCGAGCCACGTGCGCGGGTTGCCGAGGTCCTCCGGATAGGGGTGATGCGCGAGGTGCCAGTCGAAATCGCCGCGTGCCCGCGCCTGCCGTGCGAACTCCTCGATGAAGTACCGCCCGGGCAACGAGCGCCAGTGATCCGCATCGGGGTCGATCGTCCAGAAATGCGTGAGCGACATGTACACCCGCGCACCGCTGCCCGCCTTTCGCACCGCGGTGTGCGCGAGTCGCACGAACCGCTCGTATTCCGCCACCGCCGCCGGGCGCGGCATCCGGCCCATGTTGTGCCATTGCCAGTGGACGTTCACTTCGTTGCCCACGATGTAGCCGGCCACGCGTCCGTGCCCGTCATCCGCGCGCGAGAACCAATCCGCGAGGAACTCGAACGCCGCTCTCCAGAGCCGCGTCCCCTCCGGCGTCGAGAGATTCGGCGCGGCGATCTTGTTCGGCACCTTTGCATCGCGCGCCGGGTGGAGCATCCGCGCATTCAGCGCGGCGTCCGGCGACTCGATGCCGAGCACGATGAGATAGACGTTCACGCCCGCGTCGCTGAGCCGCTTCACGCCGAGCGAATCCACATAGCCGCGGTGGAAGTGGAACGTCTCGCCGTCCACCGTCCACGTCGGCCCCCCGGGCGTCTTC
>JBEBGK010000528.1:0-3562 GCA_040081515.1 Chthoniobacteraceae bacterium | reverse complement strand
CCTTCAACAACGTCAACCGCAGCATGAGCCGGAAGGCGCAGAGCGAATTCGAAATGCGCGTCGTCTTCCAGATGAGTGCCAACGACTCCGCCAGCCTCATCGACTCGCCGAAGGCCAGCAACCTCGGGATGCACCGCGCGATTTTCTACAACGAGCAGTCCGGCCTCCTCGAAACCTTCCGTCCCTACGCGACGCCCGATGCGGGATGGATTGCCCAGGCCGCGAGCCAGCTCGCCAGCGGGGAGTAAAGCGTGGAACGCGCACTCCGCTCTGCGTTTCGTCGTGGTTGCAAGCCGCGAGCGTGCGACGGAGCGCCCGCTCCACCGGCTCAGCGCGCCCGGTGACTCACGAAGCGGCCGAGCAACCACGGTATCCCCGCGAGGTCGGCGAAAAGCACAAGGCGGGTCCATCGCTGCGCGAGGTTCAGGTCGGCGAAGGAGAGTCCCAAGCCTGTTGATACTCCCGGCGCCCAAGGCTGCGCTGCTTCGCAGAGAAACGCCTGCCGCTGTGACGAACGCAAAGCCGCGGCGCGGCTTTGCGGGGGGATTGCCCGCGCTTTCACAAGCGCGGCTACGGGCCTTGCCTTCGGCTACTTGGCGGCGGAGGCGAAGTAGTTCTTCTTCGCCGCGCTCACCGTCTTCTTCAGCTCGGCCACCGCCTTGCGATCATTCTCCAGTTCGTCGCGTCCGATCTTCGCGACCATCTCCGTCATCTCTGGATTGAACACCACGAAGGTCACCGCCGCGCCGGTCGGGCAGCCGCCGAGGCCGGACTTCGCGGCATCGGACAGCGACGCCGTCTTGCTCGAAAGGGTCTCCGCGCGGGTGAACACCATCACGCAATCGGTCCGCAGCGTCGTCTGCCCGACGCCCATCGCGGTCACGCAATGCGGGCAGTTGTCATTCATGCCCTTCGCGAGCACGGCGATCAGCTTCTTCGAGGTCTTCGCCTTTTCCTGCGCCTTGGCGAGGTCCGCGAACGTGTAATAACCGGCTGGCGCCGTCTCCTTGGCCTCCTTGGCGACAAGGGAGAGCGGGAGGATGGCGAGGGCGAGGAGGGAGTGGAGGAGGGTTTTCATATGTCCGGGGTTCTCCCCCTGTCGGGCTGCGCCGTCAATCTCGCAGATGCGAACGAACGCGGCTATGCCAAGGCGGCGTTCCACCAAGGAGCCGGGGCGTCCCGCCCCGTGGGAGGTTCTTCACCTTTCGGGGGCCAGGCTTGCCCGTCGCACTCGCCGGGGATACTGCCTCTCGCACATATCCCGCGCAAGTCGCGGGTCTAACCCGTTGCAAAGCAAATGACCGATAGCGGCGAGCCTGTGTCTCGCGAACGCCCCCGTGCGTTCATTCGGTGCCTGCTTGGCAGGGAGGACACTACCGGCGGCGATGGCAGCCGCGGGAGAGATTGCGCAGCAATCCGCAGGGCGAGACGAGCGGGAGCGAGCGAGTCAAATGCTGGATGTGAATGCGATCCGCGTCAGCGGTTTCCATCGCACATCCTGCGGAGGAGCAGGCTGCTACCCGCATGGTCTGAGCGGAGCGATGACAACGGCCCGTGCATTGACCCGTTCGGACGAATGACCGGCATGGCTCCCAGGCCCTCTGCTCATCAAGAAGCTCGCACGGGCGCTCGATTCTTGAGGCGGTTGGCATCTGTGGGCGTCCCATAATGATTCCTTCCTCTACTTCAACGGCCACCCGCCGTGCTTTTCGATCACCTCATCGATCTCGGCCATCAGCCGGATGGTTTCGGCGAGGGCGACGACGATCTTTTGGTAGTGGGTGAGGTCGTCCTTCGTGAGGGTGCGGCCTTTGCGGTCTTTGAGCCATTTCTCGCAGACCTGGTAGCCGCCGATGTGGAAGTTCCACACCTCCTCGCGCACGCCTTGGAAGCCGGTGGTCTGCGCCTTGTCCACCAACACAGTGTGGCGCGACCACGAGATTTTTTCGACCTCGGGATGGCGGCCGCCGATGAGCTCGGTGATGGGCTGGGCGAGCTTGGGCGATTCCAGCAGGTGCAGGGCGGTGAGTTCGCCGCCGAGCCGGGCCAGCGCGCGGAACAGCTCCAGGTTCCCGGTCAACGTCAGGCGCGGGAAATCGATCTCCAGAAACTCGGCGTAGCGGCTCCGGTAGCCGGGACTGTGAAACACCGCATCTCGTTGGTGTAGTTCAGAGCCAGAAAACAAACATGGCATCGGAAACCTCATGTGATCGGCCACCCTCCGAACTCGCCAATGACGTCATCAATTTCCTGCCTGATGCGGATTGTTTCGCGAATCGACCAAAGCATCGTTCGCACTTGTAAGACGCACGCCTTTGTCAGGCTCTCCCCTTCTCGCTGAATTCGAGCCTTCCACCCGGCCGAAAACCAACTCTTGCATACGTCATATCCACACATTCTGAACTCCCAAACACCTCGCTCGACTCCAGTGATTTTGGAAGAATTGCCAATTGTTAATGTGTTGTTCTTCCAACTCGGTGAACTTAGCGAATCATTATTCGACCCGGAGAAAAGAAAAGCATCCCCAGGGGGCGCTTCCCTCAGGGTGTGCAGATTCACCAATGCCCTTCCTTTTTCACACAAGCGGGTGAAAAATTCTGAACTGGTCGTCAAAGGAGCTCTCGGAAAGTCTTGGGAAATGGATTCGTGGTAGCGACTTCGGTAGCTCGGTGCATTGACTACAGCATAAAGGTATTCCCCAATCTCCGATGCACGGCCGACTTCAGAGCCCTCATTTCCCATCGGCATCGTCTCCAAAAGCCCATCAGACAAATTCGACATCATCCGCTCTTCGGCGAGCAACGGTCTGAATAAGCCAACGACCGGAAACATCCTGGAATTGATGTCGTGGCTCGCACATTTGTGCGCGCACAAAGCGGCGCACGCAATGACATGGTCAAAGCCCTTCGAAGACAATCGGCTGGCAAATACTAGCGACCAAGCTTGCTTGTGAAACATGCTCGGCATTACGTTCATTCGGTGACTTAGAATCAATTCCTTGTCGTAGTAGATGTAGCGAATGTCGAAGGGACGGTAGAGAATCGGATGGATTAATTCCTCGTCGAAATGTTTTTTAAGGTGGCGTTGCGCACCGCGAATATCGAACCCCTTCGCCGATACTGAGAACTGTCTTTCGATGTCGTCAATACCAGCATTGCTCCCGGCAAAGTTTAAGATTTTCTGTCGGCATCCTTCGCGGGTGCTGGCAATAACCAATCCGTCTCTCGACGTTTTGATGCCATCCACCGAGGCCTTGAAAAGAGTGTCCACTTGGGGCCAAGTCCAATACTCGTCATTCCCCGCCTCGCCTTGGGGCGTGAATGGAAAGTAGTGGTGCGAATCGAGCACAACCTGGGTTGCTTCCATCGGAAGCTCCGGTTCTGTCAAAAGCCGTGCTTTGTCTTCATAACTCCCTGTCATCTCTCTATGAGACACATCCGCCACGCTCTGTTTATTGGCAGACTTTACTAACATGGTGATTGCCACGCCCGTCGTTATCTCGAAAACATTTTCATCCTTGATGCCTTGTTTTGCTAAATCACCTGCCCACCCTTCCCCGTGC
>JBEBGK010000027.1:0-13258 GCA_040081515.1 Chthoniobacteraceae bacterium | reverse complement strand
GAAATCTACCTGCGGCGCATGCAGGCCGCTGGCATGCCGGCGGACAAGCTCCTGCCGCTGCTGATTCCGCCGCAAGTCGCGACCCGCGGGCTGATCGATCGGGATTCCACCGGCAAGCTCGTGCAGGACACAAAGGTGAATCTGATCGCCGCGACACTGGTGCCAGTCGTGCTGCTGTTGTTGATGTTCATCATCGTGATCGTCGGCACGAGCCCGATGGCGATGAACGTGGTCGAAGAGAAGCAGCTTCGGATCGCCGAGGTGCTGCTGGGCTCGGTGCGTCCGTTTGAGCTGATGATGGGCAAGTTGATCGGCGGCGCGGGCGTGGCGCTGACGCTCGCGGTCATCTACGTCGGCGGAATCTTGCTCACGGTGAAGCTCTACGGTTTCGCCGGGTATGTCTCACCGGTGGTGCTGGCGTGGTTTCTCGTGTTCACCGTGGTTGCGACATTCATGTACGGCGCGCTGTTCGTCGCCGCCGGGGCCGCAGTCACGAACGCGAAGGAGGCGCAATCGCTGATTGCTCCGATCATGCTCTTCATCGCACTGCCGATGTACGTGCTCGTGCCGACGCTCCAGGATCCGTCCGGTCCGGTCCCGATGGCAGCGTCCTTCTTTCCGCTGTCAGCGCCGATGATGACGCTTGCGCGCATCGCGATCCCGCCGGGGATTCCGCTGTGGCAGGCATTGCTCAGCGTGGCGATCTCGCTGCTCGCCACCGTGGCGCTGGTCTGGTGCGCGGGACGGATCTTCCGAATCGGGCTGCTGATGCAGGGCCAGGCCGCGACGGTCGGTGAAATGCTCAAGTGGGTGCTGAAAGGATAGGCGTCGGGCAGCGGGGAATCTACACTTTGAGTTGAGGCGGACGCCCCCATCGGCACTGACTCAGGCGGACGCTGCGTGGTCCTGTGCCCACCGGACACCGACCGGCGATGGCATGACAAAAACAGTCAGCCCGCGACGCACTGCGGTTCCTGCGGGATGGGCGATCGGTCCACGCGCAAATTACTGATCCGGGTGCGACGACGCATTTCCGCCCAGCGACCATGCGGACCACGACGAACTGCTCCGCTACACGGAACCTGTGGACCCCAGGCGCGTGCTGACCGTGCATGGGTTCGCCGCGGAGTTTGTGAACGACCTACGAAGGCGCGGGGTCGAGCCATGGACCCTCACCGCGGTGAATCAACTCGAACTCAAGCTGGCGTGATCCCGCCTACTTCTTATTCAGCGTGGCGAGGTATTCGACGAGGTCCACGAGGTCTTGCTGCGTGAGCGCCTGGTTGAGACCGCTCGGCATCATCGAGGTCGTGAGCTTCTCGCGCTTCGCGATCGTGTTCTTTGCAAACTTCTGCGTGACGCCACCGGGGAGCGCGATCACGACATCCTCGTTCGTCTCGCTGCGCACGATGCCCATGCCGATGCCGCCGCCTTTCAATGCGAGCTGCGTGGTCTCGAAGCCCATGCTGAGGCCGGCATTCGGATTGATGATGGAGTCGAAGAGCGCCTCCTTCGGCAGCTTCGAGCCGATCTCCGAGAGCGCGGGGCCGAAGTCCGCACCTTTGTCATCGACGCGGTGGCAGGTGACGCAGCTCGACTCGACACGCTCGTAGATGGCACGGCCTTTTGCGGCGTCGCCCTTCAGCTTCACGAGTTCGGAAATCGGCGGCAGTGCCTTTCCGCCCATCGCAGCAAGCGCGGGGAAGAGCTGATCGATCTCGTTCTTCAGCGATGCGTATTGCACGAGGCGCAGCGCGCTCGCTGCGACGGGTTTCAGATCTTCGGCGAGCTTGCCGTCCTTCGCGGTTTTCACCAGCGACTCCGCGCCGGCCTGCGTGCGTGCGAGTGCCTGCACGGCGGCGCGGCGGAGTTCGGGCTTTTGCTTCGCGTTTTGGACGATGCCGTTCAGCCGGCCCATCCCCTTCGCGTTGGCCGTGGCGCCAAGAAGGTTCAGCACTTCGGCGGACTTCGGGCCTTCGAGTCCCTTGGTCACGATGGGCTCCCAGTCGGGTTCATTGAGCACCATCTTCATCGCCTCGACGGCGGCGGGATCGCCGCCGATGGAAAGCGCGGTGTCCAGCAGCGCCTGGCCCTGGCCGGTCGCGCCGAAGTCCGCGACGAGATCGACGAATGCGGGCGTGCCCTTCGCCTTCGTGAGGGCGTCGTGGAGCGCCTTCGCGATTTCCGGCGACTTGTTGCCCTTCAATCGAGTGAGCGCTTCGCGGGAAACCTCGACGGAAGAGGTGCCGAGCGTGGCGAGTTTCACGAGCGCCTTCTCCTTTTCCGGAGTCGCCGGGAGGAAGTCGAACGCGCGCAGGAAGCGAGGCTTTTCGTTCGCGGAGATGGATTCATCCATGACGATGCGCGCGAGGTATTCGGGCGACTTCGATGCGCGCACGCGCCAGATGATGTCGCGTCCGCCGGGCGTGTTCCATTTGTCGCCGACGGCAGCGAGCCAGGTGTCGAAGCACAGGTCCTCGTTGCGGACGGAGCCGAGGCCCAGGGCTTCGAGGAACCAGCGATCCTTGCCGTCGTGCTGCTGCGCGAGCGCTGCCCAGAGCTTCTCGATCTTGTGCGAGCAATGCAGCGAAAGTGCAATCTCGCGGCGCACCGCGGCGCTCGGGTCGCGCAGGAGCTTGCCGACGAGCACGGGGTCGCTGTCGAGCGGCGTGGTGTTCAGCCCGCGCGTGGCGTGCAGTTCACGGCAGAGGCGGATGGCGAAGCAGCGCACGTCGCTGTCGGAATCATTCAGGCCCGCGGCGAGATTCGGAATCGCGCGGTCTTTGATCTGCGAGAGCAGGCCGAGTGCGCGCGCACGGATGCGTGGGTTTTCGTTTTTGAACAGTGCGAGCAGCACGGGCTCGGCCTTCCCGCCCATCGCATGCAGTGCGGTCCATCCGATGACGCGGGTGACGCTGTTCGGAGACTTCAGCGCGGCGACCGCGCCCTCCGGCGTGCTCACGTCGAGCGTCGGCGCGGAGACTTTGCTGCCCTCCGGAGCGACGCGGTAGATGCGACCCATCACCTTTCCCTTTTCATGGTCGCCCGCCGCGTGTCCGCCCACACCCGGATCGTACCAGTCGGCGACGTAGAGCGAGCCATCGGGCGCAATCGCGACATCGCTCGGGCGATACCACGAATCCGTCGAGGTGAGGATGTCCACCATCTCCGCGGAGTATCCGGCACCATCGGGCTTCACCGGATACGCGCGCACGGTGCGCGGGCCGGCGTCGCAGTGGATGATCTGGTTCGTGAATTGCGCGCCGAGCAGCGTGCCTTCATTCACGAGGATGCCGGTCGGCGAGCCCGCGCCGGTCTGGAGCAGATTCGGCACGACGCCAGGATCGTTCAGGTGCCAATGCTGCTTCGGGATTTCCGTCTCGAGGTTCGTGCGCTTCGCGCGCCAGCCGGCACCGGTCATCTCGTCGGTGTAACCGTAGTTGCCGTAATCCATCACGTAGTTGATGCGCACGCCCTTGTTGCCATCATCGTCGTTGTCGCTCTGCCACATCGCACCGAAGGAATCCACGGCCACCTCGTAGTTGTTGCGGAAATTCCAGCCGAGCGTCTCGATGTTCGACAGCTTGCCATTCGCGAAATCGCAGCGGAATACCATGCCCTGCCGGTACGGCTTGCCCGTCGCATTCACCTCGTTGCCAAGGATGTCCTTCACCGGCGAGCCATCGGGCCACACCATTTTCTGAAACTCATTGCCGCAGTTGAAATACATCTTTCCCTCCGGCCCGAAGCTGAACGCATGCACCTGATGGTCGTGGTGGAGATTTCCGCCAACTTTCAAAATGATCTCCGCCTTGTCCGCCTTGTCGTCGCCATCCGTGTCCGTGAGCAGCCACACATTCGGCGCGGAACTAACGATGAGCTGCGTGCCCTTCTTTGCACCGCCGGGCCCGGGCAGCACGCAGATACCGAGCGTGTTCTTGAACTCCGTGCTCTGGTAAAAAGTGATCTCCTTGTCTGCCAGGCCGTCGCCATTTGTGTCCTCGAGGATCACCACGCGGTCGCCCTCGGGGCGGAGATCGGTCCACTTGCGGTAGTTCACGTTCTCGACCGCCCACACGCGACCGGTGTGATCGATCTCGATGTTCGTGGGGTTCTGAATCATCGGCTCCGCGGCGAAGAGCGACGCCTTCAGCCCGGCGGGCGTGGTGAAATTCGCCATCGCTGCTTTCGCGGCGTCGATGCCGTAGCGCTCGCTGTTGGGAAAGGCGGGCGGGGCGGCGTGGACTGCGTGCAGGGAGATGAGGACGACTGCGGAAGCGAGAAGGATTCGTGGATGCATGGTGGGGTGATAACTCGGATGGCAGGGCAGACTTTGACATTCAAGGCGGGCGGGGAAAGCCCGCAGATCGCGCTTGGAAGATTCTATCGAGGGGAACCGCACTTCCCGATTGCGCTCGCGGTCCGGCTTTGCACGATGCGCCCACTTTTCCAAATCGCATGCTCGAACAACACGTCCTCAAGATCGCTTCGGAACTCTCGATTCAACCGCGCCAGGTCGCCGCGACCGCGGTGCTGCTGGAGGAAGGCGGCACGGTGCCGTTCATCGCGCGGTATCGAAAGGAGCGCACGGGCGAGCTGGATGAGGTGAAAATCATGAGCATCCGCGACCGGCTGGAGCAGCTCGAGGAACTCGACAAGCGCCGCGACAGCATCGTGAAATCGCTCGAGGAACGGAAGCTCCTCACCGCGGAACTGGTGAAGAAGATCGGCGCGGCGGAGACAATGAATGTGCTGGAGGATCTCTATGCGCCATTCCGCCCGAAGAAGCGCACGCGCGCGACGACGGCAAAGGAAAAAGGTCTGGAGCCCCTCGCCGATTTGCTCTGGGCGCAGGATGCGACGCTCGATGTGCAGGCCGCCGCGAAGGAGCACGCGGGACGCGAGTGGCAGATCGATGAGAAAAAGGGCACCCTCACACTGGAGGATGCGCTCGCCGGCGCGCGCGACATCATCGCCGAGCGCATCTCGGAGGATGCAAATGCCCGCGCGAGGATGCGCACGCTTTACGCGGAGATGGGTGTGGTGCGCTCGAAGGTGATTTCGGGCAAGGAGGAGGAGGGTGCGAAATTTAAGGACTACTTCGACTGGAGCGAGCCAGCGGCGAGTGTGCCCTCGCACCGCATCCTCGCGATGCGCCGCGGCGAGGCGGAGGGATTTCTGATGGTGCGGCTCACGCCGGAGGAGACCGAAGCCGTATCGCTGCTGGAATCCATCTTTGTGAAGAACAAAGGCGCCGCCGCGATGCAGGTGCGCGACGCGGTGCAGGATTGCTACAAGCGGCTGCTCGGTTTCGCGATGGAGGGCGAGGCGCGGCTGACGGTGAAGAAACGTGCGGACGAGGAGGCGATCCGTGTCTTTGCGCAGAACATCCGCGAGGTGCTGCTCGCCGCGCCGCTCGGGCAGAAGGCGGTGCTCGGCATCGATCCCGGCTTCCGCACCGGCTGCAAAATCGTGCTGCTCGACAAGCAGGGAAAGCTCATCGGCAACGACGTGATTTACCCCGACCGCGAGCCCGAGATGGCGGGGCGGCTGATCAAGGCGGCGATCGAAAAATTCCACGTTGAGGCCATCGCGATCGGCAATGGCACGGCGTCGCGCGAGACGGATGCGTTTGTGCGTTCGCTGAAGCTGCCCACGAGCATCCCGGTCGTGATGGTGAACGAGAGCGGCGCGTCCATTTACTCCGCGAGCGAAATCGCGCGCGAGGAGTTTCCCGACAAGGACATCACCGTGCGCGGCGCGGTGAGCATCGGGCGCCGGCTGATGGATCCGCTCGCGGAACTCGTGAAGCTCGACCCGAAGAGCATCGGAGTCGGGCAGTATCAGCACGACGTGGATCAGACCGCGCTGAAGAAGCAGCTCGATGACGTGGTGACGTCGTGCGTGAACAACGTCGGCGTCGAGCTGAATACCGCGTCGAAAAATCTGCTCGCGTATGTCTCCGGCCTGAATGCGCGCGTCGCGGGAAACATCGTCGCGCACCGCGACGAGAACGGCCCGTTCAAGTCGCGCAAGGAGCTGCTGAAAGTCGCGGGCCTCGGGCCGAAGGCCTTTGAGCAGGCCGCGGGCTTCCTGCGGATCCGCGACGGGGCAAACCCGCTCGACACCAGCGCCGTGCATCCCGAGCGTTACGAGCTCGTGGAGAAGATGGCGGGCGAAGTCGGCTGCTCCGTCGCCGACCTGCTCACCGACGCACAGAAGCGCAACCGGATCGATTTAAAGAAATACGTCAGCGAGGAAGTCGGCCTGCCGACGCTCACCGACATCGTGAAGGAACTCGCGAAGCCGGGACGTGATCCGCGCGCGCAGTTCGAGGCGTTCAACTTCGGCGACGTCCACACGATGAACGACCTCAAGCCCGGCCAAAAGCTGCCCGGCATCGTCACAAACGTCACCGCATTCGGCGCGTTCGTGGACATCGGCGTGCATCAGGACGGGCTCGTGCACGTGAGCCAGCTCTCGGACAATTTCGTGAAGAACGCCGCCGACATCGTGAAGCCCGGACTGAAGGTGAATGTCACCGTCGTCGAGATCGACATCCCGCGGAAACGCATCGCGCTCTCGATGAAATCGAACGCCACCGTCGAATCCCAGCGCAAGCCCGGCGCGCCCAAGGAAGCCGGCAAGCGCGACATGGCGAAGCACACCGGCGGCGGCGGCGGACAGGGCGGAGGAAATCCATTCGGTGCGGTGGACTGGTTCACACTCGCGCAGCAGAAGAAAAGCTGATCCGCTCCCCGGCGTCCATGATCCCCGCCGAACTGCTTCTCCGCGCCTATCGCAGCGGAGTGTTTCCGATGGCGACGCGTGAAGGGGGGATTGCGTGGTTCTCGCCGGATCCACGGGCGATCATCCCGATCGATGAGCGATTTCACATCCCGCACGGGCTCCAACGCACGCTGAAGAGGAACGCCTTTGCAATCCGCATCAACGCGGGATTCGAGACCGTCATGCGCTGTTGCGCAGCGCGGGATGAAACGTGGATCAATCGCGAAGTCATCGAGAGCTACGTGAATCTGCACAGGCTCGGCCATGCGCACTCCGTCGAGGCGTGGCAGGACGGCCGGCTTGCAGGCGGGCTCTATGGCGTGGCGGTCGGCGGGGCTTTCTTCGGGGAGAGCATGTTTCACCACGTCACCGACGCGTCCAAGGTCGCACTGGTCGGTCTCGTAGACCGGATGCGCGATCGCGGCTTCCGGCTGCTGGACACTCAATGGAGCACGCCGCACCTGCAGACGTTCGGGACCATCGAAGTCCCGCGGGAGGAATACACAGTGCTGCTTCGCGCGGCGCTGCGGGCAAAGTGCAGCTTCGTGTGAAGGACGACCAAAGCCCTACTGGGCCGTGCTGATTTCGTAGGTCGGGTCCCAGCGCTGCTTCCCGAGTTCCGTCGTGTTTTCCGAGTATCTCGACCATTCCATCTCGGCCACATGCCCATCGGCGAAGAGTACGTTGATGCTGTTCCGTTGTCCGTGAGTTCCGAGGCCCAGATTCTGGCCGCTCTGGTTCTGGGTGTTCCCTCCGGCAGGATTCCCTCCCCCGCCGGCGAGCGGCATCACCATCACGTTTTGGTTCGAAAATGCGGAAGCCAGAAACCGCACTTCCTTGCCGCTCGCGGAAGTGTCCACCGCCGGCGCACCCATGATGAGCGCGGAGCCGGAGTTCTTCCACTTGCCCTCGAACGTGTCAAAAAGCTTGGAATTCACCCCATAACTGACGGGAAATGTTGCCTGCGTTTGCCCTTGGGTCTTCGGGCGCGTCGGCGAAACCTTGTCGAACGGCGAACGGAAGGCGTTCCAGTCCTTAATGTATTTGGAGCGGATGAGATTCGGCCACGCCTCGGCACCCGTGGAGGAGGACGAGAACATGGTTCCGTCGCTATCGTTCATGTAGAGGAGGATTCCCTTGCCGATGTTCCCAAGGTTGTTCTTGCACTCGGTGGCGCGGCCCTTCTCGACCGCCCGGGTGAAAACCGGAAGCGCAAACCCGGCCAGGATCGCGATGATCGAGATGACAACGAGCAGCTCAATGAGGGTGAAAGCGTGGTTCTTTTTCATCGGTTCCTTGGGGTGAAGAAAACTACGGGGCCGCCCGCAAAAAGCACGCGTTGTTTTCTGAAAAATCATTCACCTCGCGCCGGACAGATTCGCTCCGGTAGACGCCCCACTTGAAGCAGAGATGAAAGACCCAAGTTCACCGTGGCTCTCCGACGTGCGGACCGGGATAACGGCAAGGGCTCTTTCATTCCGCTGAATCAGCACATACACGGGATCCTCCGGGCTTTTCCTCAGGTCTTTTCACCGCGGTCGTCACGCGTCCCGCTGGAATCTCGCCCGGCCAACGGAAGCTCGCCGGCGGCAGGGCCGTCAGAGCGAGGGCGCAATTCATGGCAACACTAGTTGGCGGCCTTCCCTCTTTTCTTCGCCGCGGCGGCACGCGGATAGCGCACGACCTCCACCTCGTTCTTCTGCTGCGCGCCGGGTGTGCTGCGGCCGGCGGTGATGAGCTTCTCCAGCAGCGCCTTCATCTTGGCGACTTTGTCCGGCATCGCGGCGGCGAGGTTCTTCGATTCGCCGAGGTCGTCGGCGAGATTGTAGAGCTGCACGGGCTGCGATTGATCGCCGCCTTTGCCCCAACCGCCGGAGCCGGGCGCGGGGATGTATTTCCAGGAACCGCTGCGCACCGCCGGTGTGCCGCCGATGGAGGCGCTCACGGCGTTTTTGCGGATGGGTTTGTCGTCGCCTTTGAGCAAGGGCATGAGGCTGAAGCTATCCTCGCCAGCGGTGTCCGGCAGCTTCAGGCCGAAGACATCGGCGAAGGTGCGGAGGAAGTCGGCTTGATAGACGAGCTGGCTGCAAACGCTGCCCGGCTTCACCACGCCGGGCCAGCGCACCCTGACCGGCACGCGATGTCCGCCTTCCCATGCGTCCGCTTTGTAGCCGCGCAGCGGGCCGCTCGGATAGTGGCCCATCTTTTCGAGATCCGGCACGCCGATGTACGGCGCGCAGCCGTTGTCAGCGGTGAAGATGACAAGCGTGTTGTCTGCCGCGCCGCTTTTCTCCAGCGCATCGAGCACGCGACCCACGACGGCATCCGTCTCCATCACGAAATCGGCGTAAAGATTCAGATGGCTCTTGTCCTTCCACTCAGCGTTCACCGAGAGCGGCGTGTGCGGCGAGGTGAGCGGCATGTAGATGAGGAAGGGTTCCTTCTTCCGCACGGACTCGTCGATGAACTGGATCGCGCGGTCGCCAAGCGCAGGCAGGATGCCTTCGAGTTTCCAATCCTTGAGCGCCGGGCCTTGGTTGCTGGCCTGATTGTTGCCCATCAAATGCCGGGGCAGCAACTCCATGGGAATGCCGAGTGTGCGATCGTTTTCGATGAAGCAGAACGGCGGCCAGTTCGGAACATCGACGCCGAAGGACAGATCAAAGCCACGCGTGCTCGGACCACCGGCGATGGGCTTCGAGAAAATGTCACGCCACGCGGCAATCTGCTGCTCGGTGGCGATGGCTCCGGCAGCGGCGGCCTTCTTTTCAGCCTTGCTCGCTTCATCGGCGGGCTGCTTCGAGGGCGAGAGCAACGGACGCTGCTCCTTCGTAACGGGCCAGTCCCAACCCAGGTGCCACTTGCCGATGCACGCCGTGCGATACCCTTGCTGCTTTGCCAGCGTGCCGATGGTCATGCGATCCGGCGCAATCAAAGGCTCGCCAAACACGCCGACGATGCCGCCCTGCAATTTCGTGCGCCAATGATAGCGCCCGGTGAGCAGCGTGTAGCGCGAAGGCGAACACACGCCCGACGACGAATGCCCATCCGTGAACCGCATGCCCTGCGACGCGAGCCTGTCGATGTGCGGCGTGGGAATCTTCCCGCGCCCGGGGTTGTTGCACTGCACATCGCCGTAGCCGAGGTCGTCGGCGTAGATGACGAGGATGTTGGGCTTGGAGGCATTCGCGGCGTGGACTCCGCTCAGCGAGGTGAGCAGCAGGATAGTGAGAAGGGTGAAGGTGGGTTTCATGAGTTATTGCACTGAGTGGATCTGAAATCGCCGGGGCCAACGTCAACACCCGCGCCGCCTGTGACGAACGGGCATGTTTAAACGTCTCGTCAGTCCTTCGATTCGATGAGCTGGATCGCATCGAGGATGACGAAGCCTTCGGTGCCCGCGTTGCTGATGACGATTCTGGTTTCCGCATCGGACGCGAGCTGGATGAATCCTGCGCTGCGGAAGGCTTCGCCGGCGGGATGCGGCTGGGTTTGATCGAAGGTGAGCGTGGTGCTCTGGGTGCCGCTTTCAATGGTGATCGGCACTCTTCTCGCGCGAGTTTCGTGCGGCGAATATGCGATGCGGAGATCGTAGCGGCCTGACCTTGGCGCTTTGAATCGGAACGTGGCGGTGGATTTGCCGTCACCGCGCTTGTCGTCGTAGACGTAGCCGGTGCCGACGTAGGGCTTGAAGCCGCTGCTGGATTTCCATTCGCCTTCGAGCGTGGCTTGCTTGTCATCGAGGACGATGCCGGGGAGCTTCGTGGGGTCGATACTCATCGCTCCCTTGGGCTCGGGCGATGGCGGAGCGAGCATGGGGATTTCGAGCACTTGCTTCTGCGCCAGCAGGCGTTCGCGCAACGCGGGATAGGGCAGCTTCTGCACAGTCACGTTTTGCTTCGCAGCGAGCGCGCCGGCCACGCCGGCGCTTTGGCCGAGGATCATCCATGTCGGCTCCACGCGGATCGAGGAGATGCCCACATGCGTGCAGGAGAGCGCGACGGGGACGAGCAGGTTTTCACATTCGGCAGGCAGCGGCAGGATGCTGCGATACGGAATGTGATAGGCATAGCCGTGGCCACGACCGGGTATCCGCACCGGCATGATCGTGCCTTCATCGACGACTCCGTCTTTCGTCGCGACGCGCTGGCAGTCGTGCGAGTCGATGGGGAATGACGAGATGACGATGGGATCCTCCTTTTGCGGATTCTCCATGATGTCCTTCTGGCTGACGACAAACATGCCCTTCATGCGACGGCCTTCGCGGACGTAGAGTTGCGGCGACCAGTGCCCGTAGCTGGCGAACTCATCGCGACAAAGGCCGAGTTCAGCGTGCTCCTTCCGCAGCGCCTCAGGCACGGCAGGGTCGGTGCAGAAGAAGTGATACAGTTCCAAGGTGTATTGCTTGTGCGCTTCCCAGATTCTCGCGCGGCCGGCTTCGTCGGCCTCGCTCCAGCCGTTGCATGCGCCGACGAGCCCTATGGAGAACTGGCGTCCGATGCCGTTGTTCGCATCAAACTTGCCGCCGGGGAGCGGATACAGATCCCACATCGCGACGGGCTTTCCTTTTACAAAATAGCGGCGGATGACCTCGAAGCGCGCGGGGTCGTAGTGCGCCGGCGCGGGGAATGGCACGCGGTTCGCCGGGTCTTTCGTGAGGCAAAGCCGGAAGCTATAGACCATCACGTTCTTGTCGCCCGCATCCTCGGGGCCGGCGTCGTCCGTGGTGATGAGCGGCAGCAGTTTGCCCGCATCATCCCGGCCCGAAATCCGCATCAGCGGCTTCGGGTAACGCTTCCCGGCAAGCGATTCGCCGAACTCGCTGCGCCCCTCGCGCCCGATGGTCCACGACACACCCGCCGCCGCCATGAGATCGCCCTCATAGCTCGCATCGATGAACACCTTCGCGCCGAAATCCCCATCGCTGGTCCGCAGCCGCGTGATGCGCGCGCCTTCCTTCGTGACCGACTTCAGCACGCGCTTTGTCAACACCTTCACCTTGGCTTCATCGAGCATCTGCCTCGTGATCCGCATCGCCACGCCCGGCACATACGTCCAGTGCTTCTGATCCTTTTCGCTGACCTTGTAAGGCAGCTTGATCCCTCGCGCCGTGTAGTCCGTCTCGATGCGCGTGTGCCATTCCTCAAAAAGCCCCATCACCGTGCTACGCACCGTCTGGTTCGAGTCGCTGAAACACAGCCCGCCCGTGTTCACCCCGCCGACATGATCTGTCGGCTCCAGCAGGACGACCGACGCCCCCTCGCGCGCCGCAGCAATCGCCGCGCAGAAACCGCCCGGCGTGGAGCCATACACGATCACATCCGCTTCCGCAGCGCGAAGCGCGGCCAGCGGAGCGAGCAGCAATGCGAGGAGTAGGAGGACGTGTTTCATCGCTTCTTGCACGAGCTGCTTGCACTGGTTTTCGACGCCCGATGCACTAACCTTTCTCCTTTCTTCTCTTCAGCCACTTGTCCGCATCGGGCTCCTTGCCGTGCAGTGCGAGCGTCGAGGCATTCACCGGCGGAGGTGATCACGCCTGCGAGTTCGAGCGCCGCACCCGCGGGAACTTTGCCGGGCCATCGGACGAGGAATGGAACGCGAGTGCCGCACTCGGCCACAAAGCCCATCAAGCTGCGCAAGCCACCGAAAAGCATCGTGGCCGAGGCGCTGTCCGCCGGGAACGTCGCGCTCGATCGCGCCATGGTCAGGCGAGCAATCCCTTCACCAACTTCGCGTGCTCGACGCCGGTGAGGCGGAAGTCGAGGCCTTGGGAACGCACGACGAGGCGTTCATGATCGAGGCCGAGCTGGTGCAGGATCGTGGCGTGCATGTCGTGGACGTGGACGGGTTTCTCGACGGCACCGAACCCGAATTCGTCGGTCTGTCCGTACACCGTGCCTGCCTTGAATCCGCCGCCGGCGAACCACATGGTGAACGCATCGATGTGATGATTGCGGCCGGTGGACTCGCGCACTTCGCCCATCGGCGTGCGGCCGAATTCGCCGCCCCAGATCACGATCGTGTGGTCGAGCAGGCCGCGCTGCTTGAGGTCGCGGACGAGCGCGGCGCAGGCGCGGTCGATGTCGGCGCACTTGAGCGGCATGTGCTTTTCGAGGTTCTCCGTCGGGCCGCCGTGGTGATCCCAGTTCGTGTCGTAGAGCTGCACGAAACGGACGCCGCGCTCGACGAGGCGGCGGGCGAGCAGGCAGTTGCGGGCGAACGTTGTCTCCTTGGTGTCCTTGATGCCGTAGAGATCGAGCGTGGCCTGCGTCTCGCCGTGGATGTCCATCAGTTCGGGCGCGCTGGTCTGCATGCGGTAGGCCATTTCGTAGGCGTTGATGCGCGTGGAGATTTCGTCGTCGCCGGTTTCGACGAGGCGCTTCAGGTTCAGCTCGCGGACGGCATCGACGAGCTGGCGCTGCTGCGTCGTGCTGACCGATGCAGGCGTGGAAAGATTGACGATCGGATC
>JBEBGK010000527.1:0-3566 GCA_040081515.1 Chthoniobacteraceae bacterium | reverse complement strand
CATGGCAATCGCGACGCATTTCAAGAAAAGAGTCCTCTTCGTGGATGACGAATCGAGCCTGCTGGAACTCTACCCGCTGGCCTTCGAACAGGAGCAGGACCGCTGGGAGATCAATGTCGCCCCGGGTGGCGCGGAAGCCCTGGCCCTGATGGACATCAATCCCGCGGACGTGGTGGTCTCCGACATGCGGATGCCCGGGATGGATGGCGCGCGATTGTTGCAGGAGGTGATGCACCGGCATCCGCGGACCTCGCGGCTGATCATGTCCGGCTATTCGGATTCCGAGCAGATTGCGCAATGCCTCAGCGCGACACACCAATTCATCGCGAAACCGTGCAACCTGGGAAATCTCCGCGGGACGATCGAACGTGTGTGCGCGCTCGATAACTGGCTCGTGGAGGACAAGCTCAAGGCGCTCGTCGCGCGGCTGCGTCACCTCCCCAGCCTGCCGTCGCTCTATTTTCGCGTGATGGAGGCGGTCTCCTCCCCGGACAGCTCGCTCGAGGACGTGGGGAAGATCATCGCCGGGGACCCGAGCATGACGGCGAAGATCCTTCAGCTGGTGAATTCCGCGTTCTTCGGGATTGCGCGCCACGTCTCGAGCCCCGTGGAGGCGGTCCAGTATCTCGGAATCGAGCGCGTGCGCGCGCTGGTGCTTTCGCTGCATGTCTTCGCCTGCTTCGAGCGGGCCACCACGAAGCGGTTCTCCATCGAGAAGTCACTGAACCACTGCGTCACCACCGGCCTGGTGGCGAATCTCATCGCGCGCATGCAGAGGGCGGAGCGCGAGGTGACGGACGAGGCATGCGTCGCCGGGATGCTGCATGACATCGGCAAGGTGATGCTGGCGGCCAGCCTGCCCGAGCAGTACGAGCAGGCGGTGAAACTCGCGGAGGAGCAGCAGATTTCCCTGAGCGACGCAGAGACCGAGGTGTTCGGAGCCACGCATTCACAGGTGGGCGCCTACCTGCTCGGACTTTGGGGGCTGCCCATCACGATCGTCGAGGCGGTCGCCTTTCATCACGTTCCTCGCGAGAGCGCCGTGAAGGCCTTCAGCCCGCTGACCGCCGTCCACGTGGCCAACGGGCTGGTGCGGCAGTTTGGCGACAAAGAGGGAACTCCCGGCAGCATCCCGATCGACGACGGATATCTCGCGGAACTCGGGCTCGAAGGACGGATGGCGGACTGGAGCGAGGCGGCTGCGGCGGTCGTCAGTGGCGATCGGTAGAGGGACTGCGCCTGCATCCGCATGCGGATTCCTCCCGCTTGCCTTCCGGCGCTGCGGTCGGGCAGGCTGGCTTCGTGGGAAAGCCAACCGATATCCAAGTCAAGGAGGTCGCTCTCCATTTCATCCCGGTCGCGATGCGGGTGCCGCTCAAGTTCGGCACGCAGACGGTCACTCGCTTTGTCTGCGCACGGGCGCGCGTCCGGGTCGAGGACCGCGCCGGGCGTTCCGCGACGGGCTGGGGGGAGACGCCGCTCAGTGTGGCGTGGGTGTGGCCGTCGCCGCTGGGTTGGGAGGAAAGGGAGCGCCGGATGCGCGAGTTCTGCGAACTGCTGGCCAGGGAGATCGTCGCTTTCGGCGGACGCGGCCACCCGATGGAACTCGGCGACTCCTTTCAGCGTGGACGGCTCGACGCGCTGCTCGCCACCGCAAACTCGGGGCAGGGCGAGCCGATGCCCCATCTCGCGGCCCTCGTGTGCCATTCGGTGTTCGATCTCGCGACTTTCGATGCCTTCGGGAATCTCCATCAGCGCCCGGTTTTTGAAACGCTCGGGGAGGATCTTCTCACTGCGGATCTCGCGCAGATGCTCGATGGCGATTCGCGATTTTCCGGGTTGCGGCCCCCGCATTTCCTGAGGCCAAGGCAGACGCGCATGCCGGTGTGGCACCTCGTCGGCGGGCTCGATCCGCTGGAGCCGGCGGATCTCACCGGCGCCGAGCCGCGCGACGGTTACCCGGTCGCCCTGCGCGACTGGATCCGGACCGACGGGCTCAGTTGCCTGAAGATCAAGCTTCGCGGCAACGACGCCGCGTGGGACTACGACCGGATCGTCCGCGTGGGTGGGATCGCGGTCGAGGAGGGATGCGACTGGCTCACCGCGGATTTCAACTGCACCGTGGGCGACCCCGCTTACGTCTGCGAGATTCTCGATCGGCTGCTCGTCGAGCACCCTCGCTTCTACGGCATGCTGCTCTACATCGAGCAGCCTTTCCCGTACGATCTCGAGGCGAACCGGATCGATGTCCGCAGCGTCAGCGCCCGGAAGCCGCTATTCCTCGATGAAAGCGCGCACGACTGGCGGTTCGTGCGCCTCGGCCGCGAACTCGGCTGGACCGGCGTGGCGCTGAAGACCTGCAAGACACTGACCGGCGCGCTGCTCAGCCTCGCATGGGCGCGGGCGCACGGCATGACGCTGATGGTGCAGGATCTCTCCAATCCGATGCTGGCGCAGATCCCGCACCTCCTTCTCGCCGCGCACGCCGGGACGATCATGGGCGTGGAGAGCAATTCGATGCAATTCTCCCCGGATGCATCACTGCCTGAGATGAAGGTGCATCCCGGCATCTACCAGCGGCGCGGCGGAGTGTTGGACATCTCGACGCTCGGCGCGACCGGTTTCGGTTACCGCGTGGAGGAGATTGAAAGGCAATTGCCGTAGCCGGCTGTCCCGTGAAGCGGGAGCCTGAGGACGCTCAGCGGGCCGCGGCAGATGCCTTCTTCACGCCGCTGAGCGGATGCTCCGTGACAGCGGCCCACGCGAGTTCCTGGAGCAGGCGGTTCAGCTTCTCGGGCTCGGGCAGTTTCGCGAGCGCAGCCGGCATGGGGAGCCCCACGGGGCTGCGTCCGTAGATCACGGCAAAGTGGCAGTAGGCGGCGAGCACCTTGATCTGCTCGCGCGGATGGCCGAGCGGATCGGTAAAGAGATCGCTTTGCTTTGCGATGCCGGGCGCCTCGCCGTTGATGACTTTTTCGCGAAGCGCGAGCACCGCCTGCCCCGCCGGCACGACGAGGACGGCGGTCTTTCCGAACTTCGCATTCAACCCGCGCACGTGCCCGTCCATCGCTTCGAAGTACGGCGCGTGCGCCTCGCGCAATTGCGCGATCGTCTTCGAGTCGCGGTCGATCGTCACTCCCTTGCCGCGCGTGGCCCACAGCGCCTGATCATCCAGCGGCAGCCAGAATTCCTGCACGGTGACACGGAGGTCCGGATTATGTTCGAGGCCGAGCTTCACAAAGTTCTCGATCCCCGGATCAGGCAGATAGATCGGCGAAAGCGTCAGCACGTCCGCCTGCGAACCGATGAGGGCCGGCTTGATCTGGTTTTTTTCGTCGGTGACGTTCCAGTGCTGGATCACCAGCGACCCGCCGATGGAGGAAAGCGCGACCTTCTTGTGGCCGGTGATTCCCGCCTTCTCCGCGATTTCGGCGAGGATGGCTGGCATCCACACATGGAAACTGTGACCGGCGGTGAGCACGCGCAGTCCCTTCGGCGGTGCGAGCGGAGTCTCCGCCGCGAGGGGCGAAGCAAAGGTGGCCGCGAGAGCGAGGCAGATGGCGGCG
>JBEBGK010000526.1:0-3568 GCA_040081515.1 Chthoniobacteraceae bacterium | reverse complement strand
GAATGTCCCCGCGCAGTCGCTCTTCCTGATGAACAGCGAATTCGTCGCGCAGCAGAGCGGGCGTCTCGCCTCGCGTTTGCTCGCCGCGTATCCCGGCGATGCCGCCGCGCATTTTGACGAACGATTCGCGCACGCCTGCTGGCACACGCTCGGGCGCGCGCCCGACGCCGCCGAGACTGCGGTGGCGAAAGCCCTTCTCGCGCGCAAACCCGCCACCGCATGGACCGCCATCGCCCGCGGACTTTTCACCAGCTCGCCATTCCGCATGAACCGATGAACTCTCCACTCTGCTCGCACATCACGCCGATTTTCACCCGCCGCGACGCGCTGCGGCTCATGGGCGGCGGCTTCGGCTGGCTCGCGTTCTCCGGCCTCGCGGCCCGTGCGGCGTCGCCGCTCGCGCGCAAGCCGGTGCATCATCCCGCGCGGGCGAAGCGCGTGATTTTCCTCTGCATGCGGGGCGCGCCGTCGCACGTGGACACGCTCGACTACAAGCCGAAGCTGAATGCAGACAGTGGCAAACCCGGCCCGCGTCCCGGCACGCGGCTGCTCGGTTCGACGTTCAAATTCACGCAGCACGGCGCGGGCGGGCAGTGGATCTCGGAGCTGTTTCCGGCGCTTGCGAAGAAGGCCGACGAGCTGTGCGTCGTGCGTTCGATGCAGACCGATCTACCCGCGCATCCGCAGGCGTATTTAAAATTGCACACCGGCTCGTCGCAGTTTGTGCGTCCATCGCTCGGCGCCTGGTCGCTCTACGGGCTCGGCTCGCTGAATGAGAATCTGCCGGGCTTTGTGAGCATCACGCCGCCCGGCGGATTTGGCGGAGTGCAAAATTACGGCAGCGCATTTCTGCCCGCGATCTACCAGGGCACGCGCATCGGGACGGACGGGCGCGCCATCGCCGGAGCGGATGTCGCGAACCTCCGCCCCCGCCAGAGCGGCGACGACCAGCGCGCGGAGTTGGATTTTGCGCAGGGCGTGAACCGCGCACAGCTTGCGCGCGATCGCGTGAACCCCGAGATCGAAGGCGCGATCGAGTCGCTGGAACTGGCGTTCCGGATGCAGACGGAACTTCCCGGTGTGATGAACCTCGACCGCGAGAGCGCCGCGACGAAGCAGCTCTACGGCATCGGCAATCCCACGACCGAGGACTTTGGCCGCAAATGCCTGCTCGCGCGCCAGCTCGTCGAGGCCGGCGTGCGTTTCGTGGAAGTGACGCACGGCAACTGGGACCATCATTTCAACCTCAACGCCAACCTCCGCAGCAGCGCCGCCGCCGTGGACACGCCGCTCCACGGCCTGCTCACCGACCTCGCGGCGCGCGGGCTTTTGAAGGACACCCTCGTCGTGTGGACCGGCGAATTTGGCCGCACGCCCCACGCCGAAGGCAGCGAGGGCCGCGACCATAACGTCGGCGCATTCTCCCTCTGGATGGCCGGCGGCGGCGTGAAGCCGGGTCTCAGCTACGGTGCGAGCGACGACTACGGCTACGAGGCTGTGGAAAACAAAGTGCCCATCGTGGACCTCCACGCGACAATGCTCCACCTGCTCGGCCTCGACCACGAGCGTCTCACCTTCCGTCACGCCGGCCGCGACTTCCGCCTCACCGACACGAAAGGGAGAGTCGTCAGCGAAATTTGCGCGTAGAGGAAACCGCGCTGAGGATTTGTGAAAAATGGAACGATGACATCCCGGCTCGCAATCTTTTCGATTATCGCGCTGGCGATGATGGCCCGGGCTTGGCTGCAATTTGGAACACCGTGGGTGCCGGGCATGAACGGCGCGTATTATTTTGTTCAGGCGCGCGCGCTACTGGATCGCGGCACGCTGGGCATCCCGGATATGCCACTCCTGTTTCATCTGGACGCGGCGCTGGCGTGGCTGTTCGGGCGGGTCAGCGAGGCATCGCAAGCGGACCGGATTGTTTTGGCGGTGAAGCTGTGTGACTCTCTGCTGCCGCCGCTGGCCGCGGGGCCGGTGTTTGTGCTGGTGCGGCGGTGGGCGCTGGCCGCTGGGCGCGGCGACGGCATGGCGCTGGCGGCGGCGGCCCTGGTTTGTCTGTCGTCGCCGCTGCTGGGAATGGTGGGGGATTTCCAAAAGAACTCGCTCGCGCTTGTCTGGCTGGCGGCGTTGGCGGTAGCGCTGAATCTTTGGCTGGCAGAACACAGGCGCGGGCGTTTTCTGGCTCTGATGGCGTGTCTCGCCGCGTTGGGGCTCACGCACATCGGGGTGCTGGGGAGTGCACTGGTGCTGATTGGGGCGGTGTTCGTGGTGCGGCTGCTCCTTTATGGGCCGGGCCGATGGCGTGCGCGACTGCCATGGCTGGCTGGCGGTGTGGCGATGCTGGCGGGTGCGGCCGGGCTGGTGCTGTGGAGGTTCGATGCGGCGCGCATCCACCGGCTCACCGTGGCGCTGACGAACCCGGCGCAGTTCTCCTCGGATGGGATGCAGATGCCGATGCCGCCCGGTGGCGCGATGCAGTGGATGCGCTGGTTGATGGCGGTGCCTTTCGTCGCGGTGTCCGTTCCGGTGCTGGTCATTGCATGGCGGCAGAGGAAGTCCCTGCCGCCGGCGGACGCAACGGTGGCGGCGGGTTGTGCTCTCACGGTGCTTGCGTTGACGGGGCCATGGTTCGGCATGGATAAAGCGATGCGCTTCACGCTCATCGCGATCATCCCTGCGGTCTTCACGGCAGCCTTCGGCGGGCTGCGGATCACCTCTCCCACGTGGCGGCGAACGCTTGTGACGCTGGCGCTGCTGGCACTGATTGGCACTTCAGTGCCCCGGCTGTGGCGGGGCGGGCGACCGATTCTCTCCGATGCTGCGCTGCGGGAACTGTCCGGCCTTGCCCCGCAAATATTCGACCCAGAGCACACGCTCATCTCCGCGCAGCATGGGGTGGAATGGTGGACGGCGTGGCTGCTGCACACGCGCATCGCGCAGGCGAGCGCACTGCGGGCCGAGGACTGGAAGCGGTTCCAGCAAGTGCTCTTCCTTGAAGTGAAATCTGGCATGCAAATGCCCGTCGGTCCTCCCGGCGGTCCCAAACCGCCCCGCGGCCCCGGCTTCGGGTCAGCGTCCGGCTTTCCAGCGCCGCCCGGCGATGGCCTCTCACGCATGCCTGGCGGAAAACTCCCACCTCACATGGCTGCGGCCATTCCTCCGGACGCCGAAATTATCCACGACGGTGAATGCCTGAAACTGGCACGCGTCCGTGCGCTTCCGAGCGAACCAGATGAATCACGCCGTTAAAGCCAGCTCTCGGGCAAGGTCGTCGAACAAGCCCGGCGTGAGTTTCGGCGCGAGAAACGAATACGGTTACGAAGCCGTGCAGGACAAGGTGCCCATCGTGGATTTCCACGCGACGCTGCTGCACCTGCTCGGCCTCGATCACGAACGCCTCACCTACACGCATGCCGGTCGCGACTTCCGGCTCACGGACACGAAGGGCAGGGTCGTGACCGGGATCTGCGCGTAAATGCACCGGCAAGACTGCCGGCGGACGTGAGCGGGGCGGTTCTTGAAAAGGAACATTTTTGTTCTCGCGGCATTCGCGGGTGATGTGTTC
>JBEBGK010000525.1:0-3569 GCA_040081515.1 Chthoniobacteraceae bacterium | reverse complement strand
GCAACACCTCCCGCGCGTCACGTCGCATCGCGTCTTCACGATCGCCGAGCGACTCGCGGAGGAAGTGTGCAAGAGCGAACGGCTCGGTGATCCGAATTGCCCGAACGAACGCGCGGTGAAGCTGACGCGCGATTTTCTCGGCGGCATTCCGCAGGTGCGCGAACTTCTGAAGACCGACGTGGAGGCCGCCTTCCAGGGCGACCCCGCGGCGGAGGCGAGCGACGAAGTGATCCTCTCCTACCCATTCATCGAGGCCATCGCGATCCAGCGCAGCGCCCACGTGCTGTACAGCCTCGGCGTGCCCATCATCCCGCGCATGATGACCGAGTGGGCGCACAGCCGCACGGGGATCGACATTCATCCCGGCGCGCGGATCGGATCGCATTTCTTCATCGACCATGGCACCGGCGTCGTCATCGGCGAGACGAGCATCCTTGGCAAAAATGTCACCATTTACGCGAATGCGACGATCATGGGCGGCGACACCGTCATCGGTGCGGGCTCGACGATCGGCGCGAGCGTCTTCCTCACGCACAGCGTCCCGCCGCGCTCACTCGTGCTCGCCGAGGGGCAGGGCGTGCGGGTGATCGAGAAGGACAAGCGGGCGGCGGGCGGCGGGGGCGATGATTGGGTGATTTGAGACGCCGAGCCGGGTGTCAAAATTTCTTTTGCGGCGGTTTTGGCAGGCGTTCCTGCTTCACCCATTCACCAAAGTCCCGGGCAACGGTTGCTTCCAATTCAGGACCCGTGCAACCGAACAGCCGGCACGTTTCTTCGAGCACGGCCTTGTATCGACGCAACATCTCCGGTTTTTCCGTGCCTGTGCAGAACCGCAAATCGTATTTTGCGGCATGCAGCCTGGAGATCGAGTCAGGCCTTGGCACCGAAAACTGTCTCGCGAACCCGCTTCAATTCGGCGTCGTTGAAGCCGTGATGCCACTCACGCAGGCTTTGCCCCAACTCTTCGACATACGCCTCGATTTCCTCGTGTTTGATTTGAAACTTGGTCAGTTCCTCAGACGTGAATCGTTTCGAGTCAATGATCAGGGCGCGTCCGATGGCGAGGAGTCCGTGGAGGCAAAGCGCATGAAAATGCAGATCAATCGTGCCCGGTGTTCCGAGGATGATTCGCTTCATCTCTATCTTTCGGAACTGCTTCACGGCCAAATCCCACTGGAAAAGCTTCTGGGCAAACAAGCCGCTCTGCTCCTCACGGGCGACATCCGTGATCAAGTCCTCTACCCAGGTCCATTCCTCGCGGCTGATGCTCTCTTCGTCGAATCGTTGCTGAATTGGAGGCATGATTCACAGGTACGCGGGATGAGGAGGACCGTCAAGCGCCTGGCCGGTGTGGAGCCCGTAGCGACCAAACACTGCTGGAATCTCACGCGGGAAGTGTTCACGGTTCGTAAGATGAGACCGCGAAAAACCAAGTCCGGCACCGCACACGCGCGTGCCGTCGCCGGGAGGCGATCGAAGGACCGGCAGCTTGTCCCGGTGGATCAGGAGCCGTTGCGCCGCAAGGCGGTGTCCGAGTGTGGACGGGAGATGGCGCGACTCGAGAAGCTGCGCGCGGAATGGAGGCAGTTCGAGAGTGAGGACAGGCCGGGGTTCGAGCGATGGAAGGCCGCGACATTCGGAGCGCTGCTGAGCGAACTGCGGGAGCAGGAATCCGCGCTCCGGCAGAAGGAGGCCCTCATTTTCGAGGTCGAGGAGGAGATGTTCTTCCGGGGAACGAGGAGCCATCGCGCCGCGTACGCGGCGGTGATGCGCCGGCGCGCGAATCCGCCGCCCGACCCGGGATCGGACCCCGGCGGGCCGCCGCCCATGGAGGAGGATGACGGGGAATCTGAGGATCCTTTTTCCGGGGGCATCCCGGAGTTCGAACAGCATTTGCTCTTCGAAGACTTCCTGCGCGCCATGATGGGCATCGACCCCGACCGGATGAGCGATCGGAAGTACGACGCGATGTTCGAGGACTTCAAGGCGAAGATCCTCGGGCAGGGCGCTCCGGAAGAGCCGCGGCGGGAGCGCGAGCGGGAACGGCCGCCCGAGCCGGTGAAACCCGAGCACCTTCGCATCAAGGAAATCTACCGGGTGCTCGTCCGCCGGCTGCATCCCGACACGCGTGCGGACAAGGACGCGGAAATCTCGGCGCTCTGGCACGAAGTGCAGGAGGCCTACGGCACCGGCAACCTCGAGCGGCTGGAAATGCTGCTCGCGCTGACCGACATCCGGTCGAACGCGGTGGGCGGTCATACGAGCCTGTCGCAGATGCGCTCGGTGCTACGGGAATTGCGGCGCTCGTTCAATGCGTTGAAACGGAGCCTCGGTTCGGCGAAGCGCGATCCTGCGTGGAATTTCGCGCGCTCCCCGGATCGCTCGCAATTGCGGTCGCGGCTGCAGCGCGAGTTCGAGTCGCAGCTTTCACTGATGAAGACGAGGCTGCGGGACATCGAGAAGCTCATTTCCTCCTGGGCGGCGTCGCCGAAGGCGCGCAGGCAGGCGGCGACCTGCAATCAGCCGGAGTTTGGCTTTTGAAAGAAAGGGGACGCGTGCGCGGCCCCGATGCACAAACAGCATGATGATCGAAGAGACCATCCGCGCCGTACAGAAGGAGCTCGGAGTTTCAGTGGACGGCAAGGCTGGTCCGGAAACCTGGAACGCCATCCTCCAGCGAATCGTCTCCGCAAGGAAGGCCGCGACGTTCGCGCCCATCATCACCGGCCCCGTGGACGCCCGCAGCGAGAAGGGCATCGCGACGCTCCTGCCGGAAGTCCGCCCATATGCCCGGGCGCTGGTGACAAAGGCCGCGGCGGCGGGCATCACCATCAAGGTCATCAGCGCGCTTCGCACCTACAAGGAGCAGGACGCCCTGTACGCGCAGGGGCGCAGCCGTCCGGGGAAGATCGTGACCAATGCGCGCGGCGGGTTTTCCAATCACAATTTCGGAATCGCATTCGACATCGGTGTCTTCGAGGGCGGCAGCTACCTCCCGGAATCCGAGAAGTACAAGGCGGTGGGCGTCATCGGGAGCGACCTCGGCCTCGAGTGGGGCGGCAACTGGAAAAACTTCACGGACGCGCCGCACTTCCAGCTTCGCCCGGCCTGGGCGGCGGGCATGAAGGAAAGCGAGATGCTCGCCGCGCTGCGAAGCCGCAAGGCGGCGGGGAAATTGTTCTACGCCTGAATCCCGCGCCGCTCACGCAAGCCAGGCGCGCAGCGTGGCGAGATCCTTCTTCATGTTCGCGATCATCTCGCTGCCCGTGCCGAGGGTCTTGTATTCGTGATGCTGGGAGAGCGGCCCCGCGAACGGCGACTTCTTCAGTCCGTCGATGAAGCTCTTGCGCACACTTCCCTCGCCGAAGTTGCACCAGCTCGGTCCCCAGCCCTTCTCCGTTTTCTCCCAGCCGAAATCCTTCAGATACACCGCGACGAAGAACGGCTCCATCAGCCGCGCCTGGATCGGCCAGGAGAGCCCGCCCTCGAGCGTCGCGTGGCCGATATCAAAACAGATGCCGAAGTGTTTCGGGTCGAGATCCTGGATCATCGTCCACACGTCCCAGATC
>JBEBGK010000524.1:0-3570 GCA_040081515.1 Chthoniobacteraceae bacterium | reverse complement strand
AGCTACACCTTCACCGCGGTAACGGATCGCGCACTGGTCGCGAATTTCGCGCCGGTGCCGGTCTATGACGTCACCACGGGCGCATCCCCCGCGACTGGCGGCACGACGACAGGCGGCGGCTCCTACTCGAGCGGCACGCGGCTCACAGTCACGGCGACGGCGAACGCCGGCTATGTCTTCTCGCGATGGACCGTCGGCACGACGCAGGTGAGCCCCTTGCCGAGCTACACCTTCACGGTGAACGCAAGCAAGGCGCTCGTGGCGAACTTCGTCGTCGCAGGCACGCAGCAGACGATCACGACGGGCGCGAGTCCCATCGCGGGTGGCACGACGAGCGGCGGGGGCATCTACGCCTCGGGCGACAGCGCGACTGTCGTCGCCACCCCGAATCCGGGTTACGCATTCTCGAAATGGCAGGAGGGCGGCGTGACCGTGAGCACTTCGCCGGGCTACACCTTCACCGTCGGCGGAAACCGGACGCTCGTGGCGAAGTTCAACGAAGCCTTTGTCATCACGGCGGGCTCGTCGCCCGCCGCTGCTGGGACGACCGAGATGGACAGCCTGACTTACAAGACCGGCGAAAATGCGAAGGCAAAGGCGTTCCCGGAGCCTGGCTACACCTTCACCAACTGGACGGAAAACGGCGTCGTCGTTAGCCTGGACTCGACCTATTCGTTCGACGTCACCGGCAACCGCACCATCGTGGCGAACTTCCGATCGACCACCGGCTTCACCGTCACCATCAATGCCGCAACCCCGGCCGCCGGCACGGCTGGCGGCGACGGCGCCTACGCCCTCGAGGACAGCGTCACCGTCAGCGCGACGCCGAATGAGGGATATGCATTCGTGAAATGGACCGAGGACGGCGCGGAAGTCAGCACCGACCCGGCCTTCACCTTCACCGCGGACGCCAGCCACGCACTGGTCGCGCATTTCGCGCCGGCGGTCTCCATCGCCACGAATGCGGCGACGGCCACCGGCGGCACCGTGAGTGGACATGGCTCCTACGGCATCGGCGCCACCGTCACGCTCTTCGCCGCTGCGGACGCCGGCTACACATTCACGAATTGGACCGATGGAACCACCGTCGTGAGCACGTCCCCGGACTACACCTTCACCGTCACCGCCGGTCGCACGCTGATCGCGAACTTCAACCCGATCCCCTCGGTCGCGCTGGCGCCGGGCGCGCCTGGTTCGCAGTCGATCCTTCTGTCGTGGCCTGGCGCGGATCCCGGCTGGGTGTTGCAGGAGAGCGCCGATCTCGTGACGTGGGTCGATTCCACCCAACCAGTCGTCGCTGTCGCCGGACGCCGTGCCGTCAATGCCAGCACCGCCATGCCACGCTGCTTTTTCCGGCTGGCGCATCCGTGATGCGAAAGCGGGTTGCGGCTCGGGTCACGGCCCGGCGGGCGGCGCGACGAGGAACTCGGTCCAGTCCTCCTCGCTGCGTGCCAGTTCGATCCGGGCGCGGTGTTCGGCGCTCAGGCCGGGACTGGTGTGGCCGACAGTGAGGAGCGCCTCGCCATCCGCGGTCTTGAGGGCGATGCGGAGGTGTCCGTGGTCGCGGTGAAATTTCACGGCGTTATCCACGAGATTGAGCAACATCTGGCGCAGCCTTCCGGCGTCGGCCTCGACGGAAAGGCCGCGCATCTCCCGGCAGTCTCGCGGAGCGGCGCTACGCTGGCCAAGCCCCCGCATGTGTGCCGGGGCGGCCGTTCACTCAGGTGCGCGCGGGGCTCGCGGGGGTGGCAGCGCGGTGATCTGGCGCTGGAGTTCGCGCGCATCCTCGTGAATGCGGACCATCTCCTCGAATGGCAGGCCCGGGGCCCGCAGTTTCGCCTCCACCGCCTGCCGCCGGCGCACGAGTTCCCTTCGTTCCAGCTCGTTCCAGCAGTCCTCGGCCACCACGCGGGCCTCGAGTGGCGCCTTCTTCTCCAGGATCGCAGAGACGGTGATCTCCTCGCCGGGATCGAGCGTCGTGATCCATGCGTTCACCGACGCCGGGTCGTCCACACGGAATTCCGCGTCGAAGATCTTCCCCAGCAGCACCGAGTCCGGCAGGCCGTCCTCGAGGACGCGCGTCCACTGGAGGCACTGGAGCCATGCGCGGGCGGCCTGATCGCGGAGCGCGAGCAGCGCGAGCAATTCCTTAGTCGGGTCCAGGACCACGGTCTGCACCTTCTGCGGCGCCTTCGTTTCCTCGCCGTCATTCTGCGGGGCCTGCGGCGCGCGTTTCACGAGCGCGCGGAAATCCTGCGGGCTCACCTCGAGGCGCATCGCGGCGTTGTTCTGCACGGCATCGCGCGCGACGCCGTCCGGGATGAGCGCGATCAGGGCCGCGAGTTCCTGCGCCGCGGCGATCTTCCCGCGCGGCGTCCCGAAATCGAGCCGCCTCGACTGCCGCCGGATCTGGTAGTCGAAAAAATCCTCCGCCTGCGCGATGCGCGCCTGGAACGCCTCCGCGCCCTCCGTGCGGATCAGCGAATCCGGATCCTCGCCCGGCGGCATCGCGACGACGCGCACGCCAAGCGATTCCCGGAGCAGGTGAGGGAGCGAGCGCTGCGCCGCCTTCTCGCCGGCCGCGTCCGAGTCGAAGCACAGCACGACCTCCTCCACGTAGCGTTTCAGGATCCGCGCCTGGCGGTCGGTGAACGCCGTGCCCTGCGGCGCGATCACATTCTGCACGCCCGCCTCGAATGCCGTGATCAGATCCACCTGCCCCTCGCACACCACCGCCTGCTTCCTGTCGATCAGCGCGCGCTTCGACTTGTGAAGCCCGAAGAGCACCGCGCCCTTGGTGAAAAGAATCGTCTCCGGCGAGTTCACATACTTCGCCGGGCTCTGCTCCGCGTTGAGCACGCGCCCGCTGAATGCGATCACCTCGCCCGTGTCGTTGCAAATCGGGAACATCAGCCGCCCGCGGAACCGGTCGTAAATGCGCCCGCCGTCCTCGCCGCTGGAAAAGAGCCCGCTCGCCGCCAGTTCGTCGTCCTTGTAGCCCTGCCGGCGCAACTCGCCGAGCAGCCCGTCCCACGAATCCGGTGCGAAGCCGATCTTCCACGCTTTCGCCACCTCCGCGCCGAGGCCGCGTTTCTTCATGTATTCGCGCGCGGCGTCCGCGGAATTTCCCCGCATGAGCTGCATGTGGAAAAACTCCGCCGCATCCGCGTGCATCGAGAGCAGCCGGCGCCGCAGATCGGCCCGCGCGTAATCCTCCTGCGTCATCTCCGCCTCGGGGATCTTGATGCCCGCCTTGTCCGCGAGCTTCCGCACCGCCGCGAGGAAGTCGATGTGCTCGTAATCCATCACGAAGCGGAACACCGAGCCGCCCGCGCCGCAGCCGAAGCATTTGAAGATCTGCCGGTGGGGATTCACGTTGAAGGACGGCGTGCGCTCCTGGTGAAAAGGGCACAGCGCCTTGAACGTCCCCCCCATCCGCTTGAGCGGAAAATAGCCCCCGATCACCTCGACGATGTCATTCGCCGCGGCGACTTGCTCGATGCTTTCCGGCGGAATGCGGGGCATGGAGGGCGAGAGTGACGAGCGCCGCGCGCGGCGTGTCAAGCGGAG
>JBEBGK010000523.1:0-3570 GCA_040081515.1 Chthoniobacteraceae bacterium | reverse complement strand
ATGGATACCGGTCCCCATTCCCTTCTTGCGATCGGCTCCCGGAGCCGATCGCAAGAAGGGAATGGGGACCGGTATCCATCACGCAGGGTGGAGCGAGCGCCTGAGTGCGCTGAAGTGCAAATGGTTCTATTCCTGGACGCCGAAAATCCCCGAGCGCATTCCCGAAGGAACGGAGTACTTTCCGATGATTCCCAGCTATGGCGGCAACAAGGACCTGATCGCCAAGGCTGGAGCATCTGCCAAGGCGGCAGGAATCGGCGAACTGCTCGGATTCAACGAGCCCGACCAACTGAGACAGGCGAACATGACTGTCGAACAGGCGCTCGACGCCTGGCCGCTCCTCGAAGAGAGCGGGCTGAGGCTCGGGAGCCCCGCGTGCGCCCACGCGGATGGGGATTGGATGAAAGCATTCATGGCGGGCGTGAAGAAGCGCCGTCTGCGCGTGGATTTCGTCTGCGTTCACAATTATGGAGGGCCGGACGCCGTTCACTTTTTGAGTCACCTCTCCAATGTTCAAAGGCTCTTTCGAAAGCCCCTCTGGATTACCGAGTTTGCAGTCGGCGACTGGCAGGCCAAGACACCGGAGCACAACCGCCACAAGCCGGAAACCGTCCTGAAGTTCATGGAGAATGTGCTGCCGCGCCTCCAAAGGATGGATTTCATCGAACGCTATGCGTGGTTCCCTGCCGCTCGCACGAGCGCCCCACTCGGGACCAGCGCGCCCTTCAATGATGACAGCACCCTCACCCGCCTCGGCGCGCGGTACCGGGATCTCGCGTGACTCAAAGGCGATCTCCCGTGTGGCTGGCGACGACCGCCGGTTGTTCCGGTGACCGACAGTGAACGGCCAACCAAGAATACCGTGCCCGCCAATGCTCGTCTGTTCTTGGCTCGGATCGCAAGTCGCCCGACTCCCCGACGCAGATCCCCGCTCTTGCTGTCCACAGCGCTGCGGGTGAAATAGCGGGTCCCTCATTCGCATGAAAGCCACCATCTTCCTTTTCGCCCTCGTCGCGTTCCTCTGCGGTCCAGTCTCCAACGCCGCGCCGCCGAACCTCGTCATCTTCCTCGCTGACGACGCGGGCTGGGGAGACTACGGCCATTCAGGCAACACGCAGGTGCGCACACCGAACATCGACTCGATCGCACAGGGCGGCGTGTCGCTGGATCGCTTCTATGTGTGCCCGGTGTGCTCCCCGACGCGGGCGGAGTTTCTCACCGGGCGCTATCATCCGCGCGGCGGTGTGCGCGGTGTTTCCACGGGGCAGGAGCGGCTGGATCTCAGCGAGAAGACGATCGCGGATGCGTTCAAGGCCGCGGGGTATGCGACAGGCGCATTTGGCAAATGGCACAATGGCAGCCAGTGGCCGTACCATCCGATGGCGCGCGGCTTCGATGAATACTTCGGTCACAGCTCGGGGCATTGGGGCGAGTATTTCGACCCGCCGCTGGAGGAAAATGGGCGCATGATTCGCACGCAGGGTTACATCGTGGATGTGTGCACGGATCGCGCGCTGGGCTTCATCGAGAAGAACAAGGCGAAGCCGTTTCTCTGCTACGTGCCCTTCACCACGCCGCACTCGCCGTGGGCGGCTCCGGCGAAGGATTGGGAGCGGTTCAAAGGCAAGCCGATCACGCAGACCGCGACCGACCCCGCGAAGGAAAACGCGGATGAAACCCGATGCGCGCTGGCGATGATCGAGAATCAGGACGCGAACGTGGGCCGCGTGCTCGCGAAGCTGCGCGAGCACCAGCTCGAGGAGAATACGATCGTGCTCTACTTCTCGGACAACGGCCCGAACTCGATACGCTGGACCGGCGGCACGAAGGGCAAGAAAGGCATGACGGATGAAGGAGGCGTGCGCTCGGTGTGCTACCTCCGCTGGCCCGCAAAACTTCCCGCCGGACACACCGTCACGCAGATCGCCGGCGCGATTGATTTGATGCCCACGCTCACCTCGCTCGCCGGCGTGAAGCGCGCTGGCGACAAGCCGCTCGATGGCCGCGATCTCACTCCGCTACTGATGAAGCAAAAGACCGACTGGCCCGGGCGCACGATCTTTTCCACGTGGGGCGGAAACGTGAGCGCCCGCACGCAGACGCATCGCCTCGATAACGCCGGGCAGCTTTACGACATGGTCGCCGATCCTGGACAGACCACGCCGATCAACGACAAGGAGCCCGCGCTCGCTGCAACACTTGCGGAGTCGGTGAAGGCATGGTGTCAGGAGATGTTTGGCACGAGCGATGCAGGCAAACCGAAAGGTCAGGGCGGCAAGAAGGGACAGGGCGGCAATGCCGTCGATCCTCGGCCGATCCCGGTCGGCTACCGCGAGTTTCCCATCACCATGCTGCCCGCGCGCGACGGCGAGCCGCGCGGTGGCGTGAAGCGCAGCAGCGGCGCGCCGAACTGCTCTTACTTTGTGAACTGGACGAGCAAGGACGACAGCATGGTCTGGCTGCTCGATGTCCACACCGCAGGCCGATACGAAGTCACCGCCGATTACACCTGCAAGGTGCCCGACGCCGGCTCGACCATCGAACTCAGCTTCCAGGATGCGCGCCTCACCGCGAAAGTCCCGCCCGGCTGGGACCCGCCGCTTTACACAAATCAGGACACGCTTCCGCGCCCCGATGGCGAGAGCCAGATGAAGGACTTTCACACGCTGAAGCTCGGCGAGATCACGCTGCCCGCCGGCCAGGGCCCGCTCACGCTCCGCGCGCTGGAGATTCCCGGAAAGTCCGTGATGGACGTCCGCCGCGTGACGCTGACACTTCTCCCGTAAGCCCCCTCGACCCCAGCCGCATTTCGCCATGCTCAAGACAATCCTCGCTCTCGTCGTCACGTCATTCGTCACTCAGCACGCGTCACTCGCCGCGCCGCCGAACGTCGTCATCATCCTCGCCGATGACCTCGGCTATTCGGACATCGGTTGCTACGGCAGCGAGATTGCCACGCCACAGCTCGATTCGCTCGCGAAGAATGGCGTGCGCTTCACGCAGTTCTACAACACCGCGCGCTGCTGGCCTTCGCGTGGCGCACTGATGACCGGCTACTACGCGCAGCAGATCCATCGCGATGCGCTGCCGGAACTCGGCGGCGGCGGCCAGGGCGTGCGGCAGCAATGGGCGCGGCTCCTCCCGGATTTCCTCAAGCCCGCTGGCTATCGCGCTTATCACAGCGGCAAGTGGCACATCGACGGCAAGGTGCTCGACGGCGGATTCGACCGCTCGCTCGACATGAAGAACCAGGGGAATTTTTTCACCTCGAAAGGCAACTCCATCGACGACGTGCCCGTCACTCCGCCCGCCGATGAAAAGGGCTACTACGCCACCACCGCCACCGCCGACCACGCCATCGAGTGCCTGAAGGACCACGCGGCGAATCACAAGGACAAGCCGTTCCTCCACTACATCCCATTCATCGCCCCGCATTTCCCGCTGCACGCGCTGCCGGAGGACATCGCGAAGTATCGCGACAAATATCTCGCCGGCTGGGAGACGATGCGCGCGGCGCGATTTGCGCGGCAGAAGGAAATGGGCATCACCAACACCACGCTCTCCGCGCTG
>JBEBGK010000522.1:0-3581 GCA_040081515.1 Chthoniobacteraceae bacterium | reverse complement strand
CACCGTCACCTTTTCCCCGACCAATGGCGGAGCCAAGACAGCCGCCTTCCACATCGCCAGCAACGTGACCGGGCCGAGCAACCCGTATGACATCAACCTGACGGGCCTCGCCCTCTCCTTCACCCAGGACACCGATGGTGACGGGCTGAACGACGCTTCCGAGTTTCAGATGGCCGCGCTCGGCTTCAACTGGCAGGTGAGCCAGTCCGCGCTGGTGAACACGCTCTTGAACAATGCGAACGGAGCCGGCCTCTTCACACCGGCCCAGGTGCAGGCACTGCACATCGGCGTGCCGCTCATCCAGCGCAACGCGACCACCGGCGTCTTCACCCTCACGCTCGGCCTGCAAAAGAGCACCACGCTCCTGCCCGGCAGCTTCAGCCCCTTCCCGTTCACCGATCCGGGGACGACGATCAACGGTCAGGGCAAGATCGAATTCCAATTCACCGTGCCGGACAGCGCCGCCTTCTTCCGCCTGGAGGCGAAGTGACAAGTGGCGCTCCGGCGGAAGCCGTGCCTGCGAGCGGAACTTCCCCGAGATCGTCGATATCGCGTTGCCGGCCGAAGGCGTCTTCCACAACCTCGTCTTCGTGAGCATCCGCAAGACCTACCCGATGCAGGCTTACAAAATCATGCACGGCCTCTGGGGCATGGGGCAGATGATGTTTACGAAGTATATCATCGTGGTGGATGACGACGTGGACGTGCACAACACCAGCGACGTCCTCTTCCGTCTCTGCGCCAACACCGACCCGCAACGCGACAGCATCTTCACCAAAGGCCCGTCCGACGTGCTCGATCACGCGCCGAGCGAGATCGCCATCGGCAGCAAACTCGGCCTCGATGCGACGAAGAAATTGCCGGGCGAAGGCTTCAAACGCCCCTGGCTGCCACTCATCCGGATGGATGCTGCGGCGAAGGCGAAGATGGGGAAACTCTTCAATGCGTAGCCGCCGACGCGCGGAAGTTCACACGACTGCCACCTTCACGCAGTGGATCGGCGGGAGCGAGTCGAAGAGGCATTCCCAGTTCTCGCCGCCTTCGCGGCCGATCCAGAGTTGGCCGGTGGTCGTCCCGAAATAGAGCGCGGGCGATTTCAATTCGTCCGCATCCATCGCGTCGCGCAAGACAGTGAAGTAGCTCTGCTTTTTCGGCAGGCCGCGCGTGAGACGGGTCCACCCGTTGCCGCCGTTTTCGCTGCGCCAGATGGCGGGTGCGCCACCGGGGCAGGTGCGCGTCATCGGCTCCAGCGGGGCGACGTAGATGGTGTCAGGCTTTTGCGGATGCACGAGGATGGGGAAACCGAAGTCGCTGGGCAGACCCTTTGCGATGGAATGCCACGTGCGGCCGTGATCGTCGCTGCGCAGGACGCCGATGCCGGGCCTCGGGCCGCCGGGGCCGGTCCACTCGGACCAGCCGCCGTGGTTCTGCATGTAGAGGCGGCCGGGGGCATCCTTGTGCCGTGCAATTTTGTGAACGCACTGGCCGAACTCGGGATAGGGATCCGGCGTGAAGCCCGCGCCGACGCCCTTGTTGGCGGCGGTGAATGACGAGCCGCCGTCCTCGCTGAGGTAGTGGCCGCCGGTCGAGATACCGAGGTGCATGCGGTTGCTGTCACGCACGATGGTGTGCAGGCAGAGGCCGCCGTTGCCCGGTTGCCACTTGCGCGCGTGATCATGGTTACTGATGCCGCGGACCATCTCCCACGAGTCGCCGCCGTCCTCGCTGTGAAAAAGCGCGGCGGGTTCCGTGCCGCACCACAGTTCCCTTTTGCCGTCGCCCGGTTCGAGTGACCAGATGTTGGCGAGCGCACGTCCGTCGCCCTTTGGGAATGCGGGCGCGGCTTTCGTCCCGGTGAACGTCCTCCCGAGATTCGTCGAGCGCAGGACTTTCATTCCAAAGAACGCGTTGCAGCTCGATGCGAAGATTCGTGGAGTGCCGCGCGGATCGATCAGCGCCGAATACACTGCGACACCCGCCCCGAACGGGCCGCGCAAGTCGAAGCGGCGGCGGTTTTTCGACGCCTCGGCGACGAAGAGTCCCTTCTTGGTTCCGATGGAGATGAGAATGCGGTCAGACATAGGATCAACCTCCTGAGACGGCTGGCATGATGGCGACCACATCGCCCGGTGCAAGCGGTGTATCGAGGCCGCGGCGATCGCGGATGTGGTCGGTGTTCACGAAGAGATTGATATGCCGGCGCACCGCCCCGGTCTCGTCACAAATACCGCGGTGAAGCTCCGGATGGCGCCGCTCGATCTCGCCGAGCAGGGCGCGGACACTCGCCGCTGCAAAAGCAAGTTCCGACAGGCCCTGGCAAGATCCGCGCAGCGGCCCGGGAATGTGAACCGTGACTGTGGAAGCGCGTGCGCGGGCGCGCAGGTGACGGGAGTGGTGGGGCATCTTTCCGGAAACGGCTGGAGGCGGAGGCACGACTGCAATTGATGCAGATTGGCATCCAGTGGAAAGTCACTTCTTTCCGGGGCCCGCCCGCAGGGCGAAGGGGTCGGCTGCGCGCGGTCTTGCGCAGGGAATGCAGCGGGGATGAACGGGTGTTTCATGCCGTGTCCATTCGCCTGGATGTCGCTCCATTTCGGCTGTGTGTTCGGCCCGGAGCGCGAGAAACGGCTCCGCGAAGACGGGCAGGGAACTCGACATCGGGAAGTCACGCATCCGTTTCAGAAAGCCCAACGATCTGGCACTCGGTGTGATTTGCCAGCCGCTCCGGCGCACGCCGGCTCGTGAGTTCACCGAATAACGCGAGTCAGCGATCCAAACTCGCGATGGTATCCCGCCGAAAAGGAAGAATGGCGAAGCTGGCGAAAAGGAAGTCCGCCGAGGCCGCATCCTCGGGGCAGGGCAGGGAGTGGACGGGCGGCTATTTGTAGGCGACAGCGGCGGAATGCGTCTCGTTCAGGCGCAGGGTCTCGAAGCGTTTGAAGCCCGCTTCGCCACACCACTTCCGGAAGTCCGCGCCGGAGAAATCGAACGCATCGCCAAATTCGATGAGCATGTTCAGCGACATGAGCAGGCCGAACGCATTTTCGCGGCGCGCATCGTCGATCAGCGCCTCGATCGCGACGAATGCGCCGCCGGCCGGCAGCGCATCGTAGGCGAGGCGGATGAGGTGCATCTTCTTCTCAAGATTCCAGTCGTGGAGAATCATCCCCATGGTGACGATGTCCGCCTTGGGCAGCGGGTCCTTGAAGAAATCACCCGCGGCAGCGGTGATGCGGTTTTCAAGGCCTGCGAGGGCGATGCACCGCATGGCAATGGGCTGGACGGGTGGGAGGTCGAACGAGGTGCATCGGAGATGGGAATGCCTTTTTGCAGACTCGATGCAGAGTAGTCCGGTCGCGCTGCCGACGTCGCACAGGGTGCTGTATCGCGAGAAATCAAACCGGTCCGCGAACGCTTCGAAGTTGATGCGCGAGAGGCCGGTCATCGCGCCCATGAATTGCTCCAGCTTCGGCAGGTCCGCATAGGGAAGCGCTGAACAATTGACCGGATTGAGTGGGAGAGTTTTGAACTTCCCTGAGCAGCGATTTTTTCCCCGCTGGCACCACGGCACGCGACGGATT